>DATJFU010000356.1:0-4961 GCA_035495495.1 Bdellovibrionota bacterium | reverse complement strand
GGGCTACAACCCCGGCCCCGGCTACAATCCGGGTCCTGGTCCGGGCTACAACCCCGGTCCTGGCTACGGGCACGACGACCACGACGGCCACCACGGTGACCACGATGGCCATGGCCCGGGCTACGGCCCTGGTCCCGGCCCCGGCGGTCCCTATGGCCCGGGCTCGAACCCTGGTCCGTACAACCCCGGTTACAACCCGGGCCCGCAACCTGGTCCCGGTCCCGGTTACAATCCGGGCCCCGGCCCCGGCGGGCATGACGGTCCCGGCCACCATGGTGGTCCCGGCAACGGTCCTGGCCCTGGCCCCGGTTACAACCCGGGTCCTGGCCCCGGTGGGCACGGCGGCGGTCCCGGCAACGGTCCTGGCCCCGGTTACAATCCCGGTCCCGGCCCCGGCGGGCATGGCCCGGGTTACAACCCGAACCCCGATGGTCCGCACCACGGTGGTCCTGGTCCGGGCGGTCCTGGCCCGGGTTACAACCCGCAGCCCGGTCCCGGCCCTGGCCCTGGTGGCCACGGCGGTGGACCCGGCGGTCCTGGACCTGGTCCCGGCCCCGGCGGGCACGGTGGCGGTCCGGGCGGACCTGGCGGTCCTGGCCCCGGCGGCCATGGCGGCCCGGGTGGACCCGGCGGTCATGGGGGTGGCGGCGGCGATGATCCGCAACACCACGGCCATCACTGAGTCTGTCTGAACGTGATTGAATGCAAAGGGCCTCGGAGTGGAAACGCTCCGGGGCCTTTTTGCTTTTGCTGAACTGGCGAGTGACCCACGAAACTTAGGAGCTTCCCTAGTTCTGGCGCCCGCTCAGCGATGAGCTGGGCAGGAACTTAAGAAATTCCGAAGTTTGTGCAGTGCTCGCGCGCGGTGGAATCTGAGGAGACGGCCAGCCAAGCCGCGCCCGGGCCTTTAACGGGGCCCGCGCCGCCCGTCTGGGCGACCTCTCAGGCGCGGCAGCTCGTCGTTTTCAAAACTGAGTGAGATTCACCCAAAATCACCGTGAGAGCCGCTTGAGGCGCAAGGAGTGGGTGAATTCCACCCGGCGAGATCCCTTACTTCGTCTTGATCTGCCCCTTGAGCGCGCCCAACCCCGCGAAGGGGTTGTTGAACGGCTGCTGGGGCTTGCGGGGTTTGGGCGCCGGCGCATCGGCGCCGCGCTTTCCACCGCCGGAGTGGCCGCGATGATCGCCGTCGGGCCTGCGGTCGCCGCGCGGCCGATCCCGATGATCGCCGCGTTCGCCGCCACCACCACCGCGCGCATCGCGCCGGGGGCGATCGTCGTGTCGCGGCCGCTCGCCCCGCTGTTCGCCGCGGTCGCGATGTTCGCCCCGGTCGCGGCGACTCTCGTGCGCGCCGTCGGACTTGGCCGCGCCCTTCATGGTGAGGGAGATCTGCTTCTTCTCGAGGTTCACCTCGAGCACAGTCACCTGCACGCGGTCACCGGGTGAGACGACCTGGCGCGGGTCCTTGACGAACTTGTTGGCGATCTGGCTGATGTGCACGAGGCCGTCCTGGTGTACGCCGATGTCGACGAAGGCGCCGAAGTTGGTGACGTTGGTCACGAGCCCCGGACAGACCATGCCCGGCTTGAGGTCCTTGAGCTCGTGGATGTCCTCGCGGTAGCTGAAGGGCACGAACTCCTCGCGCGGATCGCGGCCGGGCTTTTCGAGCTCGGCCAGGATGTCGCGAAACGTGAACGCGCCGAGGGACTCGGTCAGCGCCGAAGCCGTCTCGCGCAGCGCCGCGACCCCCGAGCCCAGGAGGGACTTGAGGTCGCGTCCCAGCTTCTTGGCGACCTGCTCGAGCGCGCCGTACTGCTCCGGGTGGACGCCGGTGTTGTCGAGAGGGTTTTCGCCGCCGGGGATGCGCAAGAAACCCGCGGCCTGTTCAAAAGCCTTCTCTGAAAAGCGTGGAACGTCGAGCAGGGCCTTGCGATTGGAGAACAGGCCCTTGGTCGTCCGGTGTTCGACGATCGCCTTGGCCAGGGCCGGGCCGATTCCGGAGACGTGCGCGAGCAGGTGGTAGCTCGCGGTGTTGAGGTTGACGCCCACGGAGTTCACGCAGGAGTCCACGACCGAGTCCAGGTTGCGCTTGAGGGCGGTCTGCGAGACGTCGTGCTGGTACTGGCCCACACCGATGCTCTTGGGGTCCACCTTGACGAGCTCGGAGAGGGGGTCCTGGAGGCGGCGCGCGATCGAGATCGCTCCGCGGACCGTGACGTCCAGGTCCGGAAACTCCTCGCGGGCCACGTCGGACGCCGAGTAGACGCTCGCTCCCGACTCGCTCACCATCACGACCGGCACGGAGATCTCGGCTTCTTTGAGCACGGCGCGGAGATAAGCCTCGGTTTCGCGGCCGGCGGTCCCGTTGCCCACGGCCACCGCGCGGACGGAGGAGTTTTTGACCACCTCGCGGACCAGCACTCGGCTCTGCTCCTTGCCCGCGTCGGTCTGGAGCTGGAGCACAAAGCTGCCGACCATCTTGCCGGAGTCGTCGATCACCGCGCACTTGCAGCCCGTGCGGATGCCCGGGTCCACGCCCAGGACCGCCTTCGGACCGAAAGGGGCGGCGAGCAGCAGCTTGCGTACGTTCTCACCAAACACCGAGATGGCGACTTCTTCGGCCACCTCGCGCAGGGCCGCGTGGACTTCGTTCTCGATCGCGGGGACGACGTGGGCCTTCAGCGCCAGGCGTGCCGCCTTGCGCAGCACCTCGGCGCCCGGTGACTCGGGCACGGTGAGGGCGGCGGTCTCGAACGCCGAGAGGAGCTGGGCATCGAACCCTTCGTCGGCCGTGGCGCCGCCCACCGTCAGCTTGAGCTCGCCCTCCATCCAGCCACGGCGCATGGCCAGGTAGCGGTGCGAGGCCTCGGGCTTGCGAAGTGACGCGATGGCCTCCTCGTGCTTGAAGTAGGGCTCGAACTTGGAAGCGGGCTTGGCCTTTTCGCCCTTCTCGGTGCGGACCACGCCCTTGTCAAAGGTGCGGGTGCGGACAAAGGCGCGGAGGTCGGCGTCCTCGGACAGACGTTCGACCAGGATGTCCTGGGCGCCCGCGATGGCCTCTTCTGCCGTATTGATCTCGGCGCCCTCGTTGCGAAACGTAAACGCCCAGATCTCGAGGGTCTGTCCCGCCTGGGCCGTCTCGGTGCCGTGCCCGCAGTTCCAGATCCAGTCGGCGAGGGGCTGCAGTCCAGCCTCGCGCGCCTTCTGGGCCTTGGTCTTCTTCTTCAGCTTGTAAGGAAGGTAGAGGTCCTCGAGCACGACCGGATCGAAGCAGGCTTCAAACGTCGCCTTGAGCTCGGGGGTGAGTTTCTTCTGCTTCTCGATTTCGCCGAGGATGTACTGCTTGCGCTCGGTGATCTTGTCCCAAGCCTCTTTGGTCTCGATGACGGCACGGATCCCGACCTCGTCCAGATTGCCCGTGGCCTCCTTGCGGTATCGGGCCATGAACGGAACCGTGGCGCCTTCGGCGTTGAGCCTGAGCACCGCGACGGCCGACGTCATGGGGATCTGGGGATTCCGGCCCTGAAACCACTGATCAAAGGTCATAGGGTCGTCAGTTTGCCACCAGGCGGAGACGAAAGGCAACCGAGCGGGCAGGACGGTTACCCCAGGCGGCCATTTTCGGCGAGATGGCGCGGCATGGGCCTTGCTCAATGGCGCACAACGATTTCGAAACAAACTTTTGGGGGGCCTATGGTCAGCGGTAAAGGAACAATCGGTAAACGTCTTTGGCGTGGCTTCATCGTGACGGCGGCGGTTGCCGTATCGGCGGGCGCATCGGCGCAGCCCTGGGGGCCCGTGCATGGGGGCGCGAGCCTCGTGCAGCTCCAGGACGGGCAGTGGACCCTGGTCAATGGGGTGAGGGTGGAATGCGGAGCCGTCACCGATCCCGGCCCGGGCCCGGGGCCCGGCCCAGGCGGCCCGTCTTCGACCTGCCACCTTCAGAAATCCGGCAGCTATTGGGCCGCCGACCTCGACGGCAACATCGTGGGCTGGCGCAGTACGTTGGACGATGCCCTCACGGACCTGAACAAACTGACTTCCACCGGCGCCTGCCGCATGGATCGGACGACCTGCGACCTGGAGAAGTCCGGTTCATACTTCGCGGCGCAAGTGGGGACGATGCAGCTGGATTGGCGCAGCAGCCTGGCGGACGCCCTCCAGGACGTGCGCAAGCTCGCGGATGCGTGGGTCTGCCGGCCCAACCGGGCCGAGTGCAAACTCACCCAGTCGGGCTCCTACTGGGCCGTGACCCGGGCAGGCACCCAGGTTTCGGACTGGACCGGCAGCCTGGACACGGCCACTTCGACCCTCCAGGCCATCCGCGCCGCGGGTCTTTGCCAGTAGTAAGGCCTTAGCCCAGACCGAAAAACTGTGGTAACCCTTGGGGTTACCCCATGAGTACGGTCATCTTCCGAATCGGGCAATGCTGGGCGTCACAGACGGAGCCCGAGCTGGGTCTCGGCTTCGTGGTCGAAGTCACCCAGCTCAACGTCAGCATCGACTACCCGGCGTCCGAGGAGAAGCGCACCTACGGTCTCAGGTCCGCGCCGCTCCGGCGGGTGAAGTACGACAAGGGCGAGCGTGTCGCGGGCAAGGGCGGCAAGAGCTTTGACGTCGCCGAGATCACCGAAGAAGCCGGCATCCTCACGTACCACGGCGAGAAGAAGCAGCGGCTGATCGAGACCGAGCTCGTGGGCACGGGCGCGGCCCAGACCCAGCCGCAGGAGCGCTTGTTCTCAGGCCGCGTGGATGATCTGCGGCGCTTCAGGTTCAGGCTCGACACCCTCGATTACCGCGCCCGCGCGCTCCAGTCGCCGGTCCGCGGGTTTGTCGGACCGAGGGTCAACCTGCTTCCGCACCAGTTCTTTGTGGCCTCACAGGTCGCGACCCGCGCGGCTCCCCGCGCGCTCCTCGCCGACGAGGTGGGCTTGGGCAAGACGATCGAGGCGGGCCTCATC
>DATJFU010000355.1:0-2030 GCA_035495495.1 Bdellovibrionota bacterium | reverse complement strand
AACAGCGCTTGATTGAGCGCTCCAAAAAGCTCGGGCATTCCAGGCGTCGCCATCGCCAGGAGATGCTCTTGGAAAGAACAGCCTGAGCGCAAAGGGTATGACGGAACCGATCCACGACCGTCACCACAGGAATGACCCCGGGAGGCACGTGAATCCGCGTCCACTGCTCCCGGGGTCGTTTCGTGTTCTAACTGAACTCTTCTACCCTTTGGACGAACCGTTCGAGAACCTTGAGGTCCGTCGCCGGATTCATGAGGCTGACGCGCAGATACGGCTTCTTCTTGACCGTGGCGGACGTGACGTAGAAATCGCCCTCGTGGGCTAACCGTTTCTGAATCGCGTGGGGGTCCGCCCCCCGCGGAATCTCAAAGCACAGGATGTTGGACTGGGGTTCGTAGGGAACCTTGAATCCCGGCCGCGAACGCAGGAGAGCCGCGAACTCGGTGGCCCGGTCGTAGAGCGTCTCGACGTGGCGGGCGATCCCCTGCGTACCGAGAGCCTCGAGCACCAGCCAGAGCTTGAGCCCGAGCGCGCCACGGGTGCACTCGAGCGTGTACGGAAAGAGGTCGGGACGCGCGTCGGCGCCCGCGGCGCCGGCACGGAGATAGCTCGCCTCCTGCGCAAAGGCGCCGTCGCGGGACCGTTGATCCCGGTAAAGCACGGCCGCGCAGAGGCTGCTGACGGCGAGCATCTTGTGCGCATCCCAGATGAGAGAATCCGCCCGCTCGGCGCCGTCGAGCCGCACCTTGAACCGGGGCGAGGCCAGGGCCGAGGCGCCGTGCGCGCCGTCGACGTGAAACCAGAGATCCCGCCTTTCGCAGAATTCGGCCATCGGCGTCAGCGGATCATAGAGGCCCGTCGCCGTATGGCAGGCTCCCGCGACGAGCGCGATGGGTCTGCGGCCCTGCTTGCGTGCGCGGTCAAAGCCCGCGTCGAGTTTCTCGGGGATCACGACTCCGAGGCCGTCGGTCTCGAGCGGGATCACCGCGTCGGCGCCCAGCCCCATGATGGCCACTGCCCTGGCGACCGAGTAGTGCGCGGTCTCCGGCGCGAGGACCGCGACGTCCGAGGGCGCCCCTTTGGACCAGGCGTCGGGCACCTTCTTGGCCCGCGCCGCGAGGAGCGCCGTGAGGTTGGCGACGGAACCGCCGTGGGTCAGGATGCCGTCACCGGAGGGATTCCACCCCAGGCAGCCCAGCATCCAGCCGATGGCGGCCCGCTCGAGCGCCACGCCCGCGGGCGCCATCTCGTAAACCGCCGAACCGTTGTTGGTGAGTCCGTTGACCAGGTCCGCGACGGCCGCGGCCGGATGGGTGACGGCCACCTGGTGGGCGGCGTACCCGGGGTGGCGCAGACGCGTGGCGTGGTGCAGGTACTTGTGCAGAAAATCACCGAGGCGCTCGGGGGTCGCGGGCTCGCGTGGGGGGCCGTGCTCGACGCCCAGGAACCGGCGGATCTCCTGGATGTCCGGCGCGCGAAGCACGGGGCCGTCGCCGGCGTCGGATTGCGCCGAGAATCGCTCCAACTCGGCAAGGGCGGGCCCGAGCCACTCGAAAGGCCGGTGGGGAGCACCCATGAATCCGGGATCGCGGGCCATCAACGTACGGGGCCGGGCTTGGCCTTCTTGATGAGCTCGCGCTTGAACTTTTCGAGGCGGGCTGCGACCCGGGGATCCGCGGACCCCAGGATCGTGGCCGCGAGAACGCCGGCGTTTCTGCCGCCGTTCAGGGCCACGGTGGCCACGGGGACGCCCGCGGGCATCTGGAGAATGGACAGGATCGAGTCGAGACCCTTCAGGCCCGAGCGGCCCTCGACCGGAACGCCGACCACCGGCAGGGTCGTGAGGGAGGCCACCATGCCGGGCAGGTGGGCGGCCCCGCCCGCCCCGGCGATGATCACCTGAATCCCGCGGCCCTTGGCCTCGCGGGCGTACTCGACCATGCGAAGCGGCGTCCGATGGGCCGAGACCACCTCGACCTCGTGGGGAATGCCCAGTTCGGTCAAAGCGGCGGCGGCTTCTTTCATGACGT
>DATJFU010000354.1:0-3456 GCA_035495495.1 Bdellovibrionota bacterium | reverse complement strand
AAGCTCTGATCAATAGCGAGGTGTTTCAATGACTGGACCGAATTGGAATCGCCAGCTCGGCTTGGCCGTGGCCCTGGTCGCATTGGGTGGCGCGGCCGTCTTCTATAGCTACAAGTACAAGCCGCATGAGGAGGAGATCGCGGAGAACTCCAAGCTCCTGCTCCCCTTTGACGACGCCGCCATCAGCGAACTCGCGGTGATGGGTGGAACCGTCAACGTGCGCATCAAGTGCACGAGCACGGAGGCCGGCATGTGCAAGGCCGGCGACCAATCCAACTGGGACCTGCTCGAGCCCATCAAGGCGACGGCCGACAAGTCCAACGTCAACTCGCTCATGTCCACCCTCAAGCACCTGGCCGCTACGGACATCGTCGACCTCAAAGAAGAGAAGGCCGAGAAGCAGGCTGCCCTGATGTCCGAGTACGGCCTGGGCGCCAAAGAACGCCAGGACCCCAAGACCCGTCACATCGAACTCGTCCTCAAGAGCGGCAAGAAGATCACCGCGTGGATCGGTAATCCCCATCCCATCGGCGACAAACTGTTTGCCGCGACCGAGATCGACGGCAAGCTCGACACGAGCCGGGCCCTTCTGGTCCCGACCTACGTCAAAACCAATTTCGAAAAGGACCTGTCCTACTGGCGCGACAAGACCCTGATCACCGTCGCCGCCCACCGGGTTGAGAGCTTTCTCCTCAAGAACGAGCACCTCGAGGCTGAGGTGACCAAGGTCAAGGGAGGCTGGGATCTTCACGTCAAGAAGGGGTCCAAGACCGGGGATTTTCCGGGCGACCTCGAGAACGTGGATGCGCTCATCACGTCGGTCAATTACCTCCGCGCCAAGGGCTTCGTGTCGGACGACAAGAACTCGCCCGTGGGCAAGGCCGCCACGGCGGGCCTGAAGCAGACGGTCTCGTTCACGGTTCACTTCAAGAAACCCGAGGACGGCTCCAAGGCCCAGGAGCCCATCACGCTGACCCTATTTGAGAAGCCGGGCAAGGGTAAGGAAGGCAAAGCCGCCGAACCCGAGAGGCTCTTCGCGCTCGCGTCCAACATGGACCCGGTGTTTGAACTCGAGCCTGGGGCCAAGGGCCGCTTCAACAAGGAGCTCAAGGACCTCCGGGTGACCAAGCTCATCAGCTCGCTCGAGCGTTTTGGCGCCAAGCACCTGCAGTTTGAGGGCAAGCCGCTCGGCGGCCAGGTTCTCACGCTCGATCAAAAGAACGACAAGTGGGCTTACGCAGCGAACGCTCCCGCGGCGCTCAAGGGCAAGACCCCGGACGACTCCGCCGTTCAGAAGCTCCTGGACCAGCTGGCGGCGAACCGGATCCGCGAGTTCCTGGACTCGGTCCCCGCGGGCGAATCCGATGGCCTGACGGTGACCATCACCGGAGATGATCCGGCCGCGGCCCGCAAATGGGTCATTTGGAAAAAAGACATCAAGGTCTACGCCCGGGACCTCAAGGCCGCCGGCAAAGAAGCCTACGGGGTGGATAGCCTCCTCGCGGATTCGCTTCCGTGGACCGTGACCGGATTTGAGGCCAAGCCCGCCGCCGCGGCTCCGTCGCCCAAGGCGGCGAACCCCGTGATGCCGCCCCCGATGCCCGGGATGCCCACGGGTCCGGGCCGGCCGGGCAACGCTTTGCCGAACGTGCCGATTCCGCCGACCCATCCGGGCGCCGTGCCTCCTCCCCACGGAAAATCGTGATGGAGTCCCAGGCACCGACCCCGCCGACCGACTGGGAACGCCCAGGCGATCCCGTGCGCCGTTTTCTGCATGACCTGAAGGACATCCACCTCAGGCCCACGGCCTTCTTCAGATCCCTGCCCACCACGGGCGGCCTCGCCGGTCCCCTGGCGTTTGCCCTCGTGGCCCATTGGGCCGGGACGGGCCTCGAGTTTCTTTGGGATCAGCTCACGGGGCAGACGCTCCAGAAGCGGATCCAGGACATGTTCCGGATGCTGGCCCAGTACTCGGACGTGGACACGGTGAGCCGCGACGCGTGGATTCAAAAGACCCAGGACTCGGTCTGGCATTTCGTGACGGGCGTGGGCACCGTCATCGCGGATCCGTTTCTCACGCTCCTGGGGATCGTGGTGACCGCGGCGCTGGCGACCCTCGGGGCCAAACTGCTCGTGCCCGAGCAGCCGGGCCGCCCGCCCGTGACGTTTGAAACCACGACGCGCGTCATCTGCTACGGCCTCGCCCCCGCCGTGCTCACGGCGGTCCCCTACCTGGGCGGCATCACGAGCAAGATCTGGATTCTCGTCGCCACCGTGACCGGTATCCGCGAGACCTACCGGGTCTCCGGCGGACGGGCCTTTGTCATCACGGTTTTTCCGAAGCTGCTCTTCTTTACGCTCATCCTCGCGGTGGTGCTGTTCATTGCCGTACTCGTGCTGGGACTTTTTGGCGCGGCGTTAAAAAGCGGCTGATCGACATCCGCGAAACCCTCTGGTAAGGCCGAAAAGAACCTATGATCGAAGTCATCTGTGGAAGCATGTTCAGCGGAAAAACCGAAGAGCTCATGCGTCGCATCAAGCGCGCGCAGTTTGCTCGCCAGAAGGTGCAGGTTTTTAAACCCGCCATCGACAACCGCTACAGCGCGGACCATGTCCAGAGCCACGACGCCCGTCGCACGCAGGCGATCGCGGTGTCCAAGCCCTGGGACATCATGTCGCACGTCGAGGACCGCTGCCGCGTGGTGGGCATCGACGAGGCCCAGTTCTTTGGGGACGAGATCGTCGACGTCGCCACCAAGCTCGCCAACCGCGGCGTGCGGGTGATCATCGCGGGCCTCGACATGGACTTCAGGGGCCGCCCCTTTGGGCCCATGCCGAGCCTCATGGCCGTCGCCGAGGACGTGACCAAGCTTTCCGCCATCTGCGTGGTTTGCGGAGAGGCCGCCTCGCGCTCGCAAAGACTCATCTACGAAGCCAAAGATCAGGTGCTCGTGGGTGCCGCCGACCTCTACGAGGCCCGGTGCCGCACCTGCCACGAGCCCGAGGGCTCGGCCAAGGTCCCGGCCCCCGGCCTGGGTCAGGCGCATACCGCGACTTTGACCGCCGGGCAGGTGGCCGGATGAACGTCCGGCTCCAGGAACTCGAGCACCACTACGGACCCCGCGTCCACCTGGTCTCGCATCCCCTGATGCTCTCGTGGCTGGCCAAGCTCTGCGCGCCGGAGACCCATCAGCCCCTCATCGAGGAGCTCATCACTCGGGTCTACACCTCGCTCTTTCATGCGGTGGTGAACTCGCAGTTTCCAATCAAGCAGGTGGAATCCATGACCCGCATGGCCGAGTTCCACCCCAAGGAGGGCTACTACCGCGGCACCGTGGTGGATCCCTCGACCCGCGCCGTGACGGTGAACCTCGCTCGGGCCGGGACCATCCCGTCGGCCATCGTCTACCGGGAGCTCAACTATCTCTTAAACCCCGAGGGCGTTCGCCAGGACCA
>DATJFU010000353.1:0-5778 GCA_035495495.1 Bdellovibrionota bacterium | reverse complement strand
CCGTCCACGTCTTGCCGTCGTAGAGCCACGCAAAGGGCAGAAGACCGTCGCCTTCGGTCACTTCGCTGTCGGGGCGTGCGATCAGGCCATAGGCCCAGACCAAGTCCTGGCCCTTGCCGGAGATGCCGTTGAACCAGCCGTTGTTGCGGGGCACGCGTTTGACCTCGGTCCACGAGGCGCCGTCAAAAGACTTGAGAACGAGGTTCTTGGGATCCTTCCACCCCACCCAGAGCGGAGCCTCGGGCGAGACCTTGGCCCCCTGGTGCGAGAGCACGTCCACCTCGTAGTTCTCCTGAAACTCCCAGCCCACCGGCGCGACCGTCGGCTGATCGAGGACGGCGGTCCAGGTACCTTGGACGTCCCGGCGCTCGATGGCCTGGTAGCTGTCGGTCGCGTCCTTGCCGATCGTCGAGGAGGCCACGTAGACCTCGCCGACTCCGGTCTCGTCCGCGTCCGTCACGAGCACGCGGTAGCCGTTGCCGCCATGGGCGAGGCGATGGCCCGAGTGGCCGAGGTGGAGGTGCTTACCTCCGGCATGGGCCGAGAAAGAGATGGCCAGGAGAAGAAGGGCTGATTTTTTCACGCGAACCTCCGCTTTGGAGGCGCACGTTACAACACGCCTCCGTGCGTTCGCAGTGACAAAACGAGTCGCTTAATGGCCTGCTTCCAGGACGTCGAATTCGAAGTGGATTTTGTCCGACTGGGGCGTGGCGCTCTGCTGCACGACCATGCCCGAATCCACGAGGACGATGCCCGGGTTCGTACCCGCGGGGACGTTTGAATCCACGGACTGAAACGTCGTGCCAGTGGGATCCACGGTACCGTTCACGGCCACGCGGATGCCCATGACGTGCACGGGGTTGGTCCCGGTGGTGACCTTGGGGGCGGTGATCAGGTAGCCGTTCTGAAACACCTTGATCCTGATCTCAAAGGTGGCCCCGGCGATGGGCAGATTCCACCTGAGGGTCGCTGCGGACGTCGAAGTAAAGATCGTCGCGGGGACGGTCATGTCCGCGAGCTTGACCACGGGTCCCGCGGGCGTGGTCGATCCGCCGGTCGAGGTGCCGCCCGTGCCGCCGCCCAGGGCCTGGAGCTGCGCGCACTGGGTCTTGGCCGATTCGTCGGCGGCCTTCCAGGCTTGGAGCTGGGCCGTGAGCGTGGGAACGATGCTCGGGCCGCAGGCGCCGCAGTGGCGGCTGTCGCCGCCGCGCTGAATGAACGGCGATTGCGCGATGTTGTCGAAACGGGCGAGGGGCGCCGAGTTGTTGTAGGCCGACTCGAGGTCGTCGACCGCGAACTTGGGACTCTGGTTGACGCCGTGGCAGGTGACGCATTTTCCGGGCGCGTGTACGAACGCGTAGAACGAGTCCCTGAAGACGTTGACGGTCTGGGCTTTGATCGAGTCGCAGGCGGCCGCGCCGAGGCCTTGGCCCGCGGCGCCCGGCGCGCTGGATCCGCCGCCGGCCGATCCCGATGTCCCGTCAGTGCCACCGGTCGTGGTGATCGTCAGGGTGCGGGTGTTTTCGCCGACGCCGGCGTCGTCCTTGGGCATGAAGCAGCCCGCGGAACCCAGGGTGAGGGCGGCGCAGAGGGCGAGGGTCAGCTGTTGGAACTTGTTCATGCTTCCTGTCTCCCTCTTCAATCTCACCCGAACCGGAGGACCTGGTCCAGCTCGGCGGTCGTGAACACGTTGGGCGCCACGGTCTGAAAGAGACCCATCTTGCCCTGGAGCGAGAGGTAGTTGGCGAACACCGCGGTGGCCGTGCGCGCGGGGTCGGCCTTGAGGGCGCCCTTATCAAAGGCCGCCTGGCCGGAGGTAAAGTAGTTCACCTGGTTGCTCCGGGTGGCGGGGCGACCGGCGGGGTCAAAGCTGATCATGTACGCGCCGCCGGCCTCGCCGCGGTCGCTGGTCCACTGGGCGCCCGGAGCGTCCGAAACCGCCCCGCGAACCGAGCCGTCCGAAGTCACGTACAGAAACACCTTGGTGCCGAGGGCGGCGGCGGTCTCGAGGATCTGTCCGATCACGACACCGGCCGTGCGATCCTTGGCGTCCGTCGAGGCGCGCGAGTTGCCGTGGTAGTCAAAACCGCCCATCTCGAGGCCGACCGCGCCGGCGTTGCCGAGGAGCGAGTTGTAAACGAGGCTCGAGAAGACCGTGCTCTGCGAGCTCGCCGAGGACGTGGGCGTCAGGCCCCAGATGCCGGCCACGGTCGTGTCCTTGCGGGGATCCGTGTTGCCCTTGTCCGAGGTCACGAGGGCCAGGTTGCCCTGGGCCGCGCAGGCCGATTGCTGGGCCAGCGCCTTTTCGGCGGGCCGGGTGTTGGACAGGCCTTTGACCTGCATGCCGATGATGTCGGCCATCGCCTGAAAGAGCTCTCGGCGTTGCAGCGCCGAGAAACGCGCAAAAGGATCCTTGGGGTTGCTGCCGTCGCCCAGGGAGTTGGCGATGTCGTCAAAGCGTTGCACCACGAGGGGGGCCGGGGGGGCCAGGATGGCCGCCGACTGGCCGATGCCCGTGGACTGGCCGGATTCGGTGCCCAGGTTGGGAAGGTTCTTGCCCAGGAGGCCCGCCTTCATCACCATGCCCGAGGCGTCGAGCTGGTTGTTGTCGCTGTCGTCGCCCGAGCGGCCGCAGACGCCCACAAAGGCCGTCTTGCCGATCGTGGTCACGCTCGCCGAGGCGCGGATGCCCTCGAGGATCTTGCTCACGCCGCCGCCGGCGAACGTGGCGTTGCCGAACTCGCGCTCGATGGTCGGCGTCCTGCCGAGGCCCATGTTGTCGTAGGTCGCCAGAGGGTTGCCCCCCTGGTCCATGGGCACGTAGTTCATCATGAGGGCCGCGCCACCCGAGAGATTGAGGGTGATGAAGGGCATGAAGCCCGAGCCCGCCGCGGCGCCGGGGCCGCAGTCCAGGGCCATGGCCGTCTTGGGAAACAGCAAGGGCAGGAGCGACGGGGCCATGAGCGTGCCCGAGAACCCCAGGAGGCCCGTGGACAAGAAGTCCCTGCGGGTCACCGGCTTGGGGTGATCGTCGTGCAGAAAGATTCCCTTTTGGGCCAGGCGCTCTTTGCGTTCTTTGCTGGATTCGCGACGTTTCATCTTTTTCTCTGCTTCCCTTTTTCCGTGTCCCCGATCACATCGTTTGAGCCGACACCGAACCCGCGACGGCCGTGCAAACCGCCAGCAGGCCCTTGCGCACGTCGGTCTCGCCCTGCGAGACGTTCTCAAAGAGCGAGACCAGCCGGTCGCGCTCCTCCGTGCTCTCGTTGCGGCCAAAGAAGCCCCGGGCCAGGCGCCGGATCGCGTCCTCGATCTGGCCCGACGAAACCTGCGCGGCCGCGTCCCCGAACATGATGGCCTTGAAGAACCGGCGGTCCTGGGTGTCCAGCGACTCCTCGACGCGGACCACCTGGCTGCAGACCGAACCCGCGAGCTGGGTGATGGCCATCCACATGGGGGCCGTGATCTCCTCGGGGTTGCCCGTGAGGGCCAGGATCGTGCGGTTTTCTTGGAGCAACGCCAGGGTCGTGGCGTCCACGGGCACGCCGCCCGCCGTCGTGAGTGAATCGACGAGCTGCCTGAAGTGGGCGACCGAGGGAGTGATCTGGGTGCTCAGCGAACGCTCGGCGCCGCTCAGGTCGCCGCTGGCGCCCGATCCGTCGGCTCCGCCGCCCACGAACTCGATGTTGAGGCCGTTACCCGCGCGCTTGGCGTCCTGGCGCTTGTCCAATCCGTCGAGGCCCATGCAACCCGTGAGGGTGAGGAGCGCCGACAGGGCCAGGATCGTTTGGGCTTGGTTCTTGATCATCGTCTCTCTCCTCATGTTCCCCGGGCCTCACATTCCCAGGCAGGGCGGCGCCACGGCGGCCCTCTCAAACAGGTCCTTGATCTTGTAGCCGGAGGCCTTGAAGTCCGAGCCGAGAGCGCGAATGAACGCCTGTTCGGTATCGGCGGGCTCGCGGCGGCACACTTCGGTGAACACGCGCTTGGCCATGCAGTACGGAAAGCGCTCCGACTGCGAGATCATGTCGCCGAACTCGTGGGTCCCGTGGCCGGGCTGGCTCACCGAGGGCATTGTCTTCCACCCAAAGAGGTTCATGTCGTCCGAAGAGGTGGCGAACAGGACGAACGAATCGTCCACCGTCGTATGACCGGCTGGAAACACGCCGTTGTTGCCGTTGAGCTTGGCCGCGATGGTGGCGGGGTTCTGGGGCATCTGGCCGTCGCCGGTGCCGTCCTGAAAGAGCGTTCCGTTCATGATCTGGCCGCCGCGAAAGTCCCAGTGGGCGAACGCGCCGCGGAGACCGTCCATTCCGGCGTGGCAGCTCTTGCACTTCGTGGCGTACACGCCCACGTCGCCGCCGGGGGCGCGGTCCACGTCGCGGCCCACGAACGAGTCGGTGCGCGAGGCGCTGGCCCAGCTCTCCATGGGCAAGCACATGAACTCACGAAACGTATAGGCCACGGGGCGGCGGTTGGTGCCCGCGGAGAAAAACGACTCGGCCCACTGGCGGCTCGTCAGGACCCCCGCGGGATCCGGCGTGTCGACCAGGCCGCCCGGAGCGGCGATCTTCTGGGGCACCTTGATCAGCACGTCGGCGAGGTCGGCGCCGCGCGCGTCGAGAAAGTCGAAGTGGGCATTGCTGGTGTAGAGCGACGCGGAATCCACGGGCAGGCCCTGCACCTTGCCGGGGTCGCCCTGGTAAACGTAGTTGCCCGTCAGGAGTTCGCGGGCGCTGGCGCCGTCGCGGGTCACCCCGATCACCGTGGTGACGAAGTCCCCCAGGGCGGCCTGGGGCGTCTCTTCTTTGGTGGCCATCTTCGAAGCGAACTGGCGAACCGTGATGTTGTAGAAGGACGCCTCGGCCGTCGCGAGCTGCGCGGCTTCTTGTTTCTTGCCGGCCTTGAGCAGGTCGCGCATGCCGAGGATCGTGGGATGGTCCATGGGCAGGGCCACGCCGGCTAAACGGATGTAGAGGCGGCGGGCGACGCCGGCCACGTCGCGGTCGGACTGGCTCTCGCCGGACTCGGGTTCCATCAGCTTTTCGGCGGGCTTGACCATCTCTCCGCTCGCTTCGGCGGGGGAGAGGGCCCGGTTGTAGACGGCGACGAGGGCGATGTCACCGTTCCAGATGCGGTTCTGCGTCACCTCGTTGCCGAGTCCAAAGCGGTAGGTGTTGTTCCAGTTGTTGATGGTGCCCGTCACCGAGCCGCTGGCCACCACGACGCCGTCGACGTAGAGGGCGGCGGCGCCGCCGGATGCCCGTGTGAACACGACGTGCTGAAACGCCGTGGTCTGGGGCACGCCGTTGTCCGAGTTGAGCTGAAACGTGGCGCCGTTGGCGTCGGTGTCGCTCGTGCGGAGCCTGAAGATGTACTTGTCGCCGTCCTGGGCCAGGCTGAAGTTGCGGTTGGTCGTGTCGATCGAGTAGGTCACGATCCGGGCGGGGCCGGACTGCGAAGCCGCGGCGGGCTTGATCCACGCCTCGACGCTCAGTTCTTGCGAGGTTCCGACCGCGTTCAGGATCTTGACCGAGGCCGCGGCCGAGGCGCCGACGAAAGCGGAGCCGTTGAACCGGAGACCTTCGGGAATGCGCGTCACCTTGGTGGCGTCCGGCACGGTGAGGTTGAGCGCCGTTCCACCCGAAGAGTCTTTGATCGTGGAGTCGACGTCGCCGGCGGAGGGAAAGTACAAGAAGATCGTGCCACTCTTGCTGCCTTGGCCGTCGAGGGTCAGGGCGAACGTCTGCCCGGTCCAGGCGACGAAGAAGGCAAAAA
>DATJFU010000352.1:0-6111 GCA_035495495.1 Bdellovibrionota bacterium | reverse complement strand
GGCCCACGTTCATCGACGCCGAGGCCGCCCGCCATGTGCGCGACGGCGCCGACGTCAAGGTCACCCTCGCCGGCGCGCTCCAGTTTGGCGTCGAACGCCGCCTCAAGGACTGGGTCTCGCGTACGCAGTCGGAGGCGGGCTCGGCCATCGTGATGGACGCCGGCACCGGCGAGATCCTCGCCCTCGCCAACGTCCCGGACTTTGACGCCAACGCCAAGGGGGCGCGCGCGGCCCAACGTCGGCGCAATCGCGCGCTGACCGACGCGTACGAGCCGGGCTCGACGGTCAAGCCGTTCTTGATGGCGGCCGCTCTCCTCTCGGGATTCCGCCCCCATGACGAGCTCTGGGGCGGCAAGGGCAAGTTCACCGTCCAGGGTCGCACCATCAGTGAGGCCGAGGAGACCGAGCAGTTCGAGTGGATCACCCTCGAGGACATGGTCCGCAGGTCCAGCAACGTGGTCGCGGCCAAGCTCGCCCTCAAACTCGGCGCCAAGTCGTACGTGGGCGTTCTTCGCAAGATGGGGTTTGGCTCACGGAGCGGCCTCGGATTTCCTGGCGAGATTCCGGGGCGGATCCCCGACGACCAGGGCATGCAGCCCCTGACTCTGGCCAACCTCGGTTTTGGGCAGGGGTTCGTCGCGACCCGCCTTCAGGTGCTGCGGGCCTTTGGGGCTCTCGCCAATGGCGGGTACCTGGTCACGCCCAAGCTGGTCATGGGCGACGGCGCGTCGGCTCAAACCGACCGCGTGCGCGTCCTCCCCGACAACGTGGTCAAGGCCGTCACGCGCGCCATGGTCCGCGCCACTGAGCAGGGTGGAACCGGCGAGAGAGCACGGGTCGAAGGATTTCAGATCGCGGGCAAGACCGGCACCGCGCAAACGGTGGATCCTGCCACGCGCTCCTACTCGCGCAGCAGGTACATCTCGTCGTTCGTGGGTTTTGCCGTGGGCGCCGGAACTCCGGTCGTGGTCTTTGTGTCGCTCGACCACCCCAAGGGTCACTACTACGCGGCCGACACGGCGGCGCCGCTTTTTGCGGAGGTGTTCGAAGAGACCGCTCTGCGCATGCACCTGCGCGGGCCCGAGACCATCAACGAGCGTCTGGCTCGCGTGCCGGTCAAGCCAGAGCCCCTTCATTCCACGCAGGCCGCGGCGGTGACTCCGTCTCCCGCCGTACAGGCGGCGCTGAAGGCCATGGAGGGGGATCCCCTCGTGGCCCAAGAAGAGAACGCGACGGCCCCGGACGCGGGTCCCGTGGATCGTACGATGCCCTCGCTTCAGGGTCTCTCCGCGCGGGAGGTCGTGCGCAAGCTCGGCGAGGCGGGCGGAGACCTGCAGGTCGAAATCCGCGGGTTCGGCATGGTCCGCCACCAGACCCCGGGGGTGGGCAGCCCCTTGAGAAAAGGAGCGCGGGTCAGTGTCCTCCTCGGCGAAGACCGTCGCTAGTCTACTCGCGGATCTGGGACCCGCGCTGCGCGCCGCCGCTTCGATCACGGCCGATTCACGCGCGGTCCACGCCGGCTCCGTCTTTGTCGCGGTCAAGGGCTCGACCGCGGACGGCCATCGCTACATTCCACAGGTTCTGCAGGCCAAGCCCCTTCTGATCGTCGGAGAGGAGCCGGCGGAGAACTATCCCCAAGCGCCCTACGTGCGGGTCGACGATTCGCGCCTGGCCCTGGCTTGGCTGGCGGACGCGTTTCACGGCCATCCTTCGCGGTCCATGCGCATGGTGGCGGTGACCGGCACGAGCGGCAAGACGACGACGACCTACCTCATCGAGTCGATCCTCCGCGCCTCGGGTCTGCGGGTGGGGGTCATCGGCACCGTGAACTTCAGATACGAAGGGCAGGTGCTGCCGTCGACCCACACGACTCCCGGGCCGGTCGAGCTCCAGGCGCTCCTCGCTGACATGCACAACCGCGGCTGCCAGGCTGTGGTGATGGAGGTGTCGTCGCATGCCCTGGACCAGCGCCGGACCGCGACCGTCGCTTGGGACGCGGCGGTCTTCACCAACCTCTCGCCCGAGCACCTGGATTACCACCCGGACCTCGAAAGCTACTTTCAGGCCAAGCGGCTGCTCTTCACCGACGGCCTTCTCGACGGCCTCGACGGCGGCAAGAAGCCCGTGGCCGCGCTCCACGTGGGGGACGCGCACGGACGCCGCCTGTTTGACGAGCTCAAGGGGGGCCACGGGTTCCACAACGCCGTCTCCTTTGGCCGAGGGGGAGACGAGGACTTCTCGGGCAAGACCTGGACCTCCGGCTTGGGTGGAATCCGCGGCATGGTGGGGGGCGTGGAGATCCGCTCGCCCCTCGTGGGCACGTTCAACGTCGAGAACATCCTGGGGGCCGTCGCGGTGACCTCGGCGATGGGAATCGATGGCGAAGCCGTGGTCCGGGGCGTGGCCGATCTCAAGTGCGTGCCGGGCCGCTTGGAAGCCGTCGAGGCCGGATCGAGCGGGGTGCACGTGCTCGTGGACTATGCCCACAAGCCCGACGCCCTCGCGCAAGTGCTCAAGACCCTGCGGGGGCTCGTGCCCGCGGGCGGAACCGCCCGCTTGATCACCGTGTTTGGCTGCGGAGGCGACCGGGACCGCACCAAACGTCCGGTCATGGGCAAGCTCGCGGCGGAGCTCTCGGACCGAGTCTGGGTGACTTCGGACAATCCGAGGACCGAAGACCCCCTGGCTATCCTTTCGGAGATCGAAACGGGCATGGCCGGGTTCACGAACTGGAAGCGTGAGCCCGACCGGGCCCGCGCCATCGCCGGTGCGCTTGCCGAAGCCAAGCGCGGTGACGTGGTTTTGATCGCCGGCAAGGGCCATGAGACCTACCAGCTGCTCAAGGATCCCCACGACCCCAAGAAGACCCTCAAGATTGATTTCGATGATCGCGACGTGGCGCGTCAAGTCCTTGTAACGAAAACTTGACCTGAGATTTCGAAAATCTGTAGCATCCGACCATGCTTCTCTATCTGTTGTACCCGCTCCACGCGGAGTACTCGGCCTTCAACGTCTTCAAGTACATCACCTTCCGCACCTTTGGCGCCGCCATCACCAGCGTTCTTCTCTGCATGGTTTTTGGTCCGGCCTTCATCCGCATGTTGCAAAAGCGGCAGCTGGGACAGGTGGTGCGCACGGACGGACCGCAGAGCCACCTGGTGAAGCAAGGCACGCCCACCATGGGTGGAGCGCTCATCCTGCTGGCCATCGTGGTACCCACGATTCTCTGGGGCGATCTCGCCAACAAGAATCTCTGGATCGCGCTGTTCACGACGGTTTTTTACGGGGTGATCGGCTACGTCGACGACTACCGCAAGGTCATCAAGAAGAACTCCAAGGGCCTGTCGGCCCGGCAGAAGCTGGTGCTGCAAATCCTCGTGGCCGGCGCCGCGGCCTACGCGCTGTACGCGCTCCGCGAGACGCCGCCTGTGCTGAAGTTTCCGTTTTTCAAGGACTGGGCCCTCAACCTGGGCATCATGTTCGTGCCCTTTGCGATCTTCGTGATCGTGGGCGCCTCAAACGCAGTAAACCTCACCGACGGGCTCGACGGCCTGGCTGTCGGCCCCACGATCACGACCGCGGCGACCTTTCTGGTCCTGTCCTATTGCGCCGGCCACGCCGTCATCGCCGAGTACCTCCAGATCCCCCACGTGCCGGGCGCCGGCGAGCTGGCGGTGTTTCTGGGGTCCGTCGCGGCCGCATGCCTCGGTTTTCTCTGGTTTAATACCTATCCTGCTCAGGTTTTCATGGGGGACGTGGGCTCCCTGGCCCTGGGGGCCGCCCTGGGAACGACCGCCGTAATCACTAAAAACGAGATTCTTCTTGCGGTGTCGGGGGGGATTTTTGTTATCGAAGCCCTGTCGGTCATGGCCCAGGTGATCTCGTTCAAGATGACCGGCAAGCGGGTGTTCAAGATGGCTCCGATCCACCACCACTTTGAGCTCAAGGGGTGGGCCGAGCCCAAGGTCATCGTTCGGTTCTGGATCATCTCGATCCTCCTGGCGCTCGTGACCCTGGCCACCCTCAAGCTGCGTTAAAGAGCTTTGGAGTTCGCATGAGTAAGTACAAGACGAAGAAGGTCCTCGTGGTAGGTTTCGGCCTCTCGGGGGTGGCGGTCGCCCGCTACATGTGCAAGCAGGGCGCACGCGTGACGGTCACGGACTCCAAACAAAAAACCGAGCTCAACGACTCCCTCAAGGCCGTCGCCGACCTCAAGCTCGAGTACGATCTGGGCCGGCACACCAACAAGATCTTTCACACCTCCGACCTCATCGTCGTGAGCCCGGGCGTGCCCCTCAACATCAAGCCCCTCGAGGAGGCCCGCGAGCAGAACGTGACCGTGACCACCGAGGTGGAACTCGCGGCCAGCGTGCTCAAGGAGCCCCTCATCGCGGTGACCGGCACCAACGGCAAGACCACGGTGACCACGCTCATCGGCGAGATGTTCAAGGCCGACAAGAAGCCCGCGTTCGTGGGTGGAAACATCGGCAAGCCGCTCTTGGACTACGTCACCGACGGTCCCAAGGCCGACTTCGTGGTCGCCGAGCTCTCTAGCTTTCAGCTCGAGCTCGTTCGGCGCATGGTGCCCGCGTGCGCGGTGTTCACCAACCTCGAGCCCGACCACATGGACCGCTACACGGACATGAACGCCTATATCGCCGCCAAGAAGCGGTTGCTCCAGGCGTGCGACCGCAATAGCTACGTCGTTCTCAATCACGATGATCCCATCGTCTCGGGCTTCGCCTCCGAGTGCCCGGGCAAGGTTCTCTGGTTCACCAAGCGCGACCCCATGAGCATCGGCGGCGAGTTCGCCGAGCGTTTTCAGGGCGCCTACTTCATCCCCGGATCGAGCGAGATCATCGCCAAGATCAACGGCCGCGAGGAGCGCTACAGCGTCGCCAAGCTCAAGCTCTTTGGCGACCACAACCGCGAAAACGTCATGGCCGCGCTCTGCGCCAGCCGCATGATGGGCGTGAGCCCACAGGCCATCCAGAAGGTCATCGACGAGTTCGAAGGGGTGCCCCACCGCCTCGAGTTCGTGCGCCGTAAGGGCGGGGTGTTTTTCATCAACGACTCCAAGGCCACGAACCCCGCTTCGCTCCAACGCAGCCTGCTGGCGTTCAAGAAGAACCCGGTCATTTTGGTGGCCGGCGGCAAGGACAAGGACCTGGACTTTACCCCGCTGGCGGACCTCGTTCGCCGCAGGGTCAAGATCTTGATCCTCCTGGGCGAGGCCAAGGAGAAGATGAACCGGGCCATCGGCGACCTGACCGAGACCTACCTCGTCGGAACCTTTGAAGAAGCGGTCCTACTGGCCTATCAAAAGTCCCGCGCCGGAGATATCATCATGCTGGCTCCCGGCTGCAGCAGCCTGGACATGTTCCGTAACTATGAGGAACGCGGCGACTACTTTAAGAAGCTGGTTCACCAGCTCTAAGCGAGGGGGGATCCCCGAGCGCCTCAGATCCGAGGTGCGGGGAGTGGACCCTGTTTTTCTCGTCGTCGTCCTGGCGCTCGTCACCTTCGGTCTGCTCATGGTCTATAGCACGTCGTTTATCTTCGCCGCCGAGCGCGCGGGCGACGGCTACGTGTTCATCCGCAGGCAGATCATCTTCGCTTTCTTTGGCCTCCTCGGGATGTGGGGAGCGAGCCGCATCGACTACCGGTTCTGGGACAAGTGGGCCTACTGGGTGTTCGGCGGCGCGGTCTTCTTGCTGGTTCTCGTGATGATCCCCGGCCTGGGCGGCAAGGCGGGAGGCGCCCAGCGCTGGCTCCAGCTCTGGTTCATGCGGTTTCAGCCGGGCGAGATCGCCAAGTTCGCCCTTGTTGCGTTCGTGGCCAGGCAACTGGCCCGCAAGCGCGACAAGCTCAAGAGCTTCACGGCCGGGGTTCTCGCGCACTTTCTCGTTCCACTGCCCGCGCTGCTCCTGCTGCTGCTCCAGCCGGACTTCGGGACGACGACGATCATCGCCGCCGTCATCTACTGCCTCATGTTCACGGCGGGGGTCCCGCGCCGGTACCTGTTCGTGACCCTGGCGACCTTGGGGGGCGCCGGCGCGGGACTGGTCTTGAGCTCGGCTAACCGCAAGGCCAGGCTCATGACCTTTCTGG
>DATJFU010000351.1:0-5166 GCA_035495495.1 Bdellovibrionota bacterium | reverse complement strand
ACGAATTCAAATGCGGACCACCATTAAGCGTTCAGGGGACACGGCCGTCATTGCCATGGATGGGCGGCTCGATGTCGAGGTCCAAGAACCCCTCCGCGAGCGCCTCCAGCGCCTCGTGATGTCGGCCGGCACCGACCACGTGCCGAAGAAGTTCATCTTTGACCTCGAGAATCTCGAGTTCGTGGGCTCAAGCGGGATCGCGACCTTTGTCCAGACCCTGCGCGAGTTCAACAACATCGCCCAGATCAAGCCCCGCTACGCCAACGTGCGCAGCGAGTTTCAGAGGATCATCCGGGCTTTTGACGAAGAAGAGCGTTTTGAGTTCTTTGACACGCTCGAGTCGGCCCGCCGCTCGTTCGACAACTAGAATCGAAACGACCAGCTCACCCAAGGGCGTGTACGCCCGGACGTCGCCACGTCCGGCACCGCCGCCAGGGACGCCCTAGGGGCCGCGCTCAGGTATGCCGCCGTGGGCTCGACCTGGCGATTGGGCGCCCCGATCGAACCGTGGGCGGGGACGTCCACCGGGTCATCGGGGTTGGCCACGAGGTAGATCCCCAGGGCGAGCCCCAGGTACAGGCCGATGCTGGACCCCATGAACAGGGACCGCACGTTGTTGGTGATGGGATAGGCCGCGAGCCCAAGCACGGTTCCGGCTCCCGCGCCGTACATCCCGGCGATGAGAACGGTGCGGACGCCCTTGTCCATGGCCGAGGCGGGCCTGGGCGCGAGTCCCGCGCCCAGGACTGCGAGCGCGGCCGCGAGTGCCACCCCTACTCTCGCCAAGCGTCGCGGATCCAATTCCACCTGCCCCCCTCCCAGATCACGACGTCCATGCGGACCCGCTGGGCTCGGCCCCGGTAGGACCATAAAAAGGCCCGGGCCGCCCGCGAGATCCTGCGCCGTTTCTTTGAGTCTATGCTCTCGAGGGCCACCGGCCAAGATACCCTGCTCCGGACCTCGACAAAGATCAGGTCCAGGTCCGGCCCCTCCAGGATGAGGTCCACCTCGCCTCCCCTGCAGCGAAAATTGCGGTCGAGAAGACGCGTGCCTGGGGTCAGGACGAGAGCGAGGGCACGGTCTTCAATCTCACGACCGAACCGGGTCCGCTGGGAGGGTGGCGTCGAAGACATCGCCCAAGGTGGGATTCAAGCTCCGGGCCACGGGCCCAAAGCTCCGTCGGTGCTCCACGCACGGTCCCAGCGTATCGAGGGCCTGAAAGTGCACGGGCGTCGGATAGCCCTTATTGGACGCAAATCCGTATCCCGGATGCCGCGCCTCGAGCTCGGTCAGGTGCGCGTCCCGCCAGACCTTGGCGAGGATCGAGCCGCAGGCCACGCTCAAGCACTTGAGATCGCCTTGGATGATCGCCGTCGCGGGAACCGTGAGGCCCTTGGGGATCATGTTGCCGTCGACGAGCACGTGCCCGGGCACGCGCGGGAGCGCCGATACGGCCCGCACCATGGCGATCAGCGAGGCTTGCAGGATGTTGTGTTGATCGATCTCCTGGGCCGAGCACTGGGCCACGGCAAAGCCCGCGGCCCATGCGCGGATCCTGGGGGCCAGGTCCTCGCGCTCTTCGGGCTCGAGCTCCTTGCTGTCCGTGACTTGCTTGAGCCAGGGGTCCTTGGAGGTCGAGATCTCCGGTGGAAGCAGCACCGCAGCGGCGACGACGGGCCCCGCGAGGCAACCGCGGCCGACTTCGTCCACACCGGCCACCCAGAGGTTCGGAAAGCCGACCTTACGTTCGAAATGCAGATTGCGCAGAATTCCCCCGATGCAGTGGGTGGAACTGTACCCGACTCCGATCCGGAGTCCAGGTTGCGCTGAAGAATTCTAGGGACCGATTACTCGGCGGCGGGAGCCGAAGCGGACTCAGCGGCCGGTTGGGCGGCCTGGTCCAGCTCGCGGTTGATCCGGGCGGCCTTACCTTCGCGGGCGCGGAGGTAATAGAGCTTCGCGCGGCGAACGGAGCCGGACTGGACCACGTCGACTTTGGCGACGCGGGGGGAGTTCATCAGAAACACCCGCTCGACGCCCACGCCGTGGGACATCTTACGCACCGTGAAGGAGCGGCTGCCGGCGGTGTTGCCGATTTTGATGCACACGCCTTCGTAGGCCTGGATACGCTCTTTATCGCCTTCTTTAATCCGCACGTGAACCTTCAGCGTGTCGCCCGCTTTGAAGGGCGTGAGGTCCTTGCGCACCAGATGTTTCACGGCCGCTTCGACCTTCGCGGCGAGGCCGCCCGACTGGAGCGTGCGACCCTTGGTGGCTTTCTTTGGGCGAATCAGTTTCACTGCCATAACGGTACTTCCTCGGAGAATGCGATAACTTGGACCAATAAACTTGAGACAGAGCCTTTATCGCATTCCAAAGAGTCGGTCCAAGATAATCGCGGCCGCCGCCCTCACGGACAGGTGGTTGTAACCCTCCGGTCCCTCGGGTCCATAGAGGGGTTTTAATACCAGATCGATTTTGTCGGCAAATACCGGGTCCACCCCCCATCCCGTTCCAAAGATCAGGATCATGGGCCGGGTGCGCCCCGGGGCCTCCAAACGGGCCCTGTAATCGCCGTAATCGAGGGTTTCGTAGAGGGGACGGGCCTCGGTGAGGACCACCTCGGGTTTTTCGCCGTGGGCGGCCTCCACGAGCCTAAAAACCTCGTCAAAGTCAGCGGCCAGGTGGACCCGCGAAAGGGCCTCGGCCCGGTCCGGGTGGTATCGGCGGGAGGCATCGCTCTTCCAGTGGGTTAGGATCCGGCCGGCGACCCCATGCTGTTCCTGGACGGGGGTGACCAGGTAGTACCCCCGGATCCCGTACGTCCGGCAACTCCGGGCGATGTCGTGGATGTCCAGGTTGGTGATCGAGGTCGTGATGCGGGCCCCATCCCGGTTCGTCACGGGGTGGTGCAGGAGCACGACGTACGCGGGGGCGCTCATTTACGCCGCCCGTAGCGTTCCCAGAGATCGGGCCGGCGAAGCCGCGTGCGCTTTTCGCGCTCGGCCTGGCGCCAGGCGGCGATGTGCGCGTGATTTCCACCCAGGAGCACGGGTGGAATTTCTAGTCCGTTGAACTCGCGCGGACGCGTGTACTGCGGGTACTTGAGGAGCCCGCCTTCAAAGCTGTCTTCGGAGACGGATTTCTCTTTGCCCACCACGCCGGGAACCCAGCGCGAGACGGCGTCCATCAGCACCTGGGCCGGGAGCTCGCCGCCGGTCAGGACGTAGTCGCCGATCGACACCTCGAGGTCCACGCACTCGTCGACAAAACGCTCATCCACGCCCTCATAGTGGCCGCAGACCAGAATCAGGCGTGGAATCTGGGCGAGCCGCCGGGCCAGGGGGGCGTCCAGGAGACGCCCCTGGGGCGACAGGTACACCGTGAGCTGCCCCCCCTCACCTCTCAGTTCCGCATCGTCGACCGAGCGCCACGCCGAATGGAGAACGTCCGGCCGGAGCACCATGCCGGCGCCGCCGCCGTAGGGCGTATCGTCCACCGTGTTGTGCTTGTCCGTCGCGAAGTCCCGGATCTGGACGGCTTCAAAGCTGAGTTTGCCGTGCCTCAGCGCCCGCGCCATGAGCGATGTCTTCACGAAGGACGTGAAGAGCTCCGGAAACAGGGTCAGGACGACGAATTCTAGGGAGGGAGCGGGGGTCACGGACACCCGCTTTAGCGCGAAAGGGCGCTATTCCACAATCTCAAGGACCGTGCGCTTGCGGAGCTTGGTCGAGGCGCCGTTCAGGATCGTGCGAACCGCCCGGGCCGTGCGGCCCTGCTTGCCGATGATCTTGCCCAGGTCGCTCTTGGCCACCTTGAGCTCGATCACGGTGGTGTTCTCACCGATGATCTCGTTGACCTCGACGGCCTCGGGCATGTCGACCAGCATCTTGGCCATGTACTCGATCAGCTTGGACAGCTCGCCCAGCTGGTCGGGCTTTCGGCCCTGGACGGTACCCCGCCGGGCGGCGCCCACGGGTTCTCCGTCGTCGTGATCCTCATGCATATCGTCGTGATCTTGAACCATGGCAACGCTCCACTGGCGCACCTAGGGTGCGCATTTCCACTACGTACCGCACCGGCTCAACAGTAAGCCTGGCTATGGGTATTAGTTTGGGAGCGTTTTGAGGAGTTGTCTAACGGTTTGTGAGGGAACGGCGCCCTTGCGGATCCACTCGTTCGTGGCCTCGCGGTCGATCTTCAGGCGCTCCTTCTTGTCCTTCAGGAGGGGATTATACGTCCCCAGTTTGGCCAAGAAGCTGCCATTGCGGCGGTTTTCGCCGGGAATGACCACCACGTGGTAGAAGGGAAACTTTTTAGCGCCGTGCCGGGCCATGCGAATCATCACTGCCATAGGAGTGGTTTGGGTACCCCGAACGGGGTCCGGGCGTCAAGGGATCGTCTTGAGAATCGGCAGAATGGCGTTCTCGAGCAGATCCTGGACGGCCCCCTCGCCCCCCTTGGGCACCCGGTGAAGGACCCCCTCCGGCAGGGCCCTTTCGGGACCGCCACCCTCCAGGCTGGTCAGCAAAATGACGGGGATTCCCTCCCCCAGGAGCTCCCGGAGCAGGTCCAGGCTGGACTCGCCCGGAAGTACCTCGTCGAGGAGCACGGCATGGGGCCGGTTTCGCCTCAACTCGCGGCGGGCCTCCCAGGTGTTTCGGGCCTGCACGACCCGCCCGACGCCTTGGAGCCCCCCCACCTGGTGGACCAAAAGAGCCCGCATGGTGTCCACGTCCTCGACCACCAAAATCGTGGCGCCGGCGGATGCGTTGGACATAAGTCAAGGACCTCCCTGGGGATACCGATCCTCAAAGAGTATCCCCATGGGCACGCATCCGCACTATCTCTGGAAAGACCTCTTCAGGCGACGCAAGTCCAACGAGGACTCGATCATCGAGGCCCTCAAGGACAACATCCTGTTCTGCACGCTCTCGCCCCGCGAGCTGCGCTACCTCATCTCGCTCGTCTACGAGCGCGTCTACCAGCCCGATGAGTCGATCTTTCGGGAGGGCGAGCGGGGTTCGGGGATGTACGTGATCGTCAACGGCCGGGTGGCCATCAAGACGACCCATCCGTCGGGCGACACGCTGGTGACCACTCTCGGCAAGGGCAGCTTCTTTGGCGAGCTCTCGCTGGTCGAGCCCGAAAACATCCGCACCGCCA
>DATJFU010000350.1:0-10959 GCA_035495495.1 Bdellovibrionota bacterium | reverse complement strand
GAGAGCCATGAGATTGAGGCCGCCGAGACAATGATCAGGCCGCCGAGCGCGTAAGTGGGCCGGTCCCAGAAGAGTCCGCCCCTCCCGATCATCGCAAAGACCGCCGCGGTCAGCACGATCACGCCGATGATGAGGTACAGCTGATAGAGCACGACCCGACGCAGGCCCTGGACCACCTCCAGGACCAGCGTCAGGGTCTGAACTCGCGCGTAATTTCGGCTCACCTTCAACACTCTCCTGACGTAAAGACCCAGAAGAATTTGGAGAAGAGCCATGTATCCCCGCTTCACGCCGACTTGCGCCCGACCATGAGGGCGAGAATCGCGGCGGCAGCGGCGGCCGCGCCGACAAACACCCACGGGTTCTCGTGCGCCGAACGGTCAACCGACCGAACGACCTTGTCCGTCGAGTTCGACACGCGATCCTTGAGCCGTACGATGGCCTCGCCCGTGTCGCTCGTGATGATGGCGCGCTTCAGTCGTTGAAAGTCGGTGTCGAGGAGACTCTTGATCTCCTCGGAGCTCGTTCTGGCCGCGTCACTCAGAACGCGCAGCGCTTCGTTGATGGATTGGTTCTTGGGCTCCAGCTGTTTGGCGTTTTCCATGGGTTCTCCTTTCGCTCGGGGGCGTGGGCGTGGAGATTGCAAACCCCAGACCATGAAGAATCAAAAATCCGAAAAGCAAAAGCGTCAGGATGTGAACAAGGAGTCGTCAAAGAAACCGCCCGCGCCGCAGGTGAACACCGGCGATGCGAGCAAGGGAAAGGAGAAGGACATCTCCCGGTGGGAAGGGGAGGGTGGAAACGTGAGGGAGATCCAGTTGGAGAGACAACGACGGCAGGACCGCCCCCAGCGAACCGGCTGACGGCCCCGCGCGATGCCGCGACTCCGTCGTCGGGACTCAGCCCCCTGATCCCGCCCCGGAGCCCCGCGGATCGCCGTCTATGCCGCCGGTGGGCTTTGCGTCCTTTCGCCTTGCGGTTCGCGCCCCCCGGGCGCCGCGGAGGATCATCTTGACCTCTTCGACCAGCCTGAGCGCAAGACTCTCCTGGCGGTGGCGTGGAAGGTCGAGCGCCTCGGCGCCGACCGTGAACACGACGGCCACGATGGCCTCTGCGGCGAACGCCGGTTGGTTGAGCGAGCGGCCGAGCTCCTCGGCCCTGCGCTCCAAGTCCTCGGCGAGTTCGGCGACGAACCGATCCAGCTCCGCGTGGATGGCTTTTCGAAACGCGGGTGACGCTCCCTGGCGCTCACCGAGAAGCAGGCGAAAAAGGTTTCCGTGCTCGCGCACATATTCCATGAACGCCTCGATGGAGGCCTGCACGATGCCCACGTCCGTTCCGGCGCGGCGGCGCGCTTCACGAAGGAGGCGCCGCAGGCTCATCCCGACTTCGTCCAGGAGCGAGAAGCCGAGTTCCTCCATGTCCTTGAAGTGGCGGTAAAAGGCGGCGGGCGTGATGCCGGCCGCCTTGGTCACCTCGCGCAGGCTCAGGACGGAGAAGCCCTGACGCGCGCTCAGGTCTAGGGCGACGCTCACGAGCTTCTCGCGGGTCCTCTGTTTCTGTGCCAGGCGGGTGGGCATACGACTGAATCAGTCTATTACCACAAAAACCACCATATTTTAGCTAATGAATTAAG
Source organism: Bdellovibrionota bacterium (assembly GCA_035495495.1). Taxonomy (GTDB): domain Bacteria; phylum Bdellovibrionota; class UBA1018; order UBA1018; family JADZFF01; genus JADZFF01. Next base: position 9,323 of record DATJFU010000350.1, on the reverse strand, counting down.
CAGGATGCCGCCGTCGTTGCCAATTCAGTGAACACATGTATACTGCGATCGGTTTCGAGGAGAAAGGGATAACCCGGTGATTCGCAGTCGAATTTACGGCACGGGCCGAGCCCTGCCGGACCAGATCCTCACCAATCTTGAGCTCGAGAAGCGCGTGGACACCACCGACCAGTGGATCGTCGAGCGCACGGGTATCCGCGAGCGCCGGATCCTCGAGCACGGCCTCGCGGCCAGTGATCTCGCTGCTGAGGCGGCTCGCAAGGCGTGCGAGGCCGCGGGCTGGGAGCCGTCGACCCTGGATTGCATCATCGTGGGCACCGTCACCGCGGACTCGCCCCTGCCTTCGACCGCCGTTCACGTTCAAAGAAAAATCGGCGCCCGTCCCGGCTGCGCCGCCTTTGACCTCACGGCCGCTTGCGCCGGTTTTGTCTATGGCCTCTCGGTGGCCGATGCCTTTATCAAGTCCCGTCAGTTCAAGCGTGTCTGTGTCGTCGGCGTCGAGGTTCTCTCGCGCATCGTGAACTGGACCGACCGTAACACCTGTGTCCTCTTTGGCGACGGCGCCGGCGCCGTCGTGGTGGGCGAAGGCGACGCGATCCAAGGCCGTTCGGACCGTGGAATTCTTTCTACCCATATCTTCGCCGACCCCTCCGGCATCGAGGACCTGCACATCCCGGCGGGCGGCAGCCGCATGCCGGCTTCGCCCGAGACGGTGGCCTCGGGCCTGCACTACGTGCACATGAACGGCAAGAAGGTGTTCGCGGGCGCCGTCCGCAACATTTCGGCCGCGTGCGAGGAGGCCCTCAAGGCCAATGAGATCACGCCGGCGCAGCTGGACCACGTGGTCGCCCATCAGGCGAACCTGCGGATCATCGAGGGCGTCGCCCAGCGGTGCGAACTGCCCCTGTCCAAGTTCCACCTCAACCTCGAGAGGTACGGCAACACGTCGTCAGCTTCGGTGCCGATCGCGCTCGACGAGGCCGTCCGCGCGGGCAAGATCCGCGAGGGCGAGACACTGCTTCTCTGCGCCCTGGGCGCCGGTTTTGCATACGGCTCCGCGCTCGTCCGTTGGTGATATAATAAGAGAGCGTGGGGGAATTCCGCTCTTTTCTCGCCATTTTAGCTGTCCTCATTGGACTCTCGGGCCCCCGTGCGGCCTGGGCCGAGGGTGACGTCGACGACGCCCGTGGGGTCTGCCTGGATCTGCCTTTGGTCAGCCGGACCGTGACCGACACTTTGGACGGTGGCTCGACGTGCCAGGATGAGGATGCCCCACCCACGTCCTCACGCGCCGACCACCATCACGTGATCGATGGGAGCGGCCCCGGCGCTCCAAACATGAACACCACGGACTTCTGCGTTGATCCCTACAACGCCGTCTGCGGGGATTTTGATCTCACGATCTCGGATCACGTCCGGCGGTACGAAGAGGCCAAGGGCCTCGCCCGTGCCGCGGGGCTGGTCGCCGCCGCTCAATACGCCATCGCCCAAGGCTGGTGGCACGGCAGTCCCACGGCCTTCCGCCAGGCGGACGCCGACCGGATCGACGGGGATCGGCGGATCCCCATCGTCATGCGCTTCATGCTCAAGGCGGCGCGGGCGGCGGGCGTGACCGAATACCTCACGTCCAGGAGCAAATACGGCCTGGCCTCGAGCGACGAGATCCGGCGGCACCTCTTTGCCGCGGTCAACGCGAGACTCGGCGGACAGAGTCTCATCAACGCCCGGAATATCGTGACCGACGTGCAGATCATCGGCGCAGAAGAGGCTTTTCGGCCTGGGCAGGACGCGGCCGTCCGCGACGGATTTATCCACGCCTGCGGCGAGGATGGCCTGACCTTCAACGCCTTTGCCAACACGGTGGTGGGGGGCAAGCGTGTCGTATTTTTCTGCACGGGCTCGGTTCTCGCCGCCCAGTTTGATTACCGCGGAGATCCCGTGGGCAGTCAGGAGGCGGCCACCAACAACCTCGTTTGGGCCCTCGGGCACGAGATCGCCCATCACCTGGGCTGGCCGGTGAACTACGACCCGTTTCTCGCGGGGACCAACGCTCCGTACAACCAGTGCCTGCTTGATCACTATCCCAAGCTCTACAACGCCAACCAGCGGGGCGAGGCGCAGTCGGATTTCTGGGCCGCGGAGACGACGGCTGAGCGGCTGCGCTCGGCGGCCGGTGCCGCCCCGGGGGGCGATGCCGCGCACCGGCTCCTGATCCTGCAGCAGTCCTGGGGCAAGCTCTGCGAGACCGGTGCGGGAGCCGCGCATCCGAGCGGCCGGATGCGGATCGAGGTCCTGCTCAGGCTCAACCCCGAGGTCAGTGACGTCATGGGCTGCGCGCGTCCGCAGGCCCCCGATCCGCCCGGCTGTGATCTTTCTGGTTCAGTCCGCTAGCAGGGACGGATTCTTGAGGATGATCATCATCGCCATGGCGCCGCTCAAGTAGCCCTCGGTGGTCGAGAGCTTCTCGAGCTTCCAGGCATCCCGCGTGTGGTAGCGGTCCATGAGGTCCTGCACGCGGCGCTCGCCTTCGTTGTAGGCCTTGAGCACCAGGCGCCAGTCCCCGAACTTGACGAAAAGATCGCGGTAGTAGCGCATGGCCGCGTCGGTCTCTTTTTCGGGGTTAAAGCGCTCGTCCTTGGATCCATCGACGCGAAGCCGGTAGTTGCGCGCCGTCTGCGGAACGAACTGCCAGATGCCGGCGGCCCGGTAGGGCGGGGGCGAGATCGCCTCGTTTCTGAATCCCGACTCAAAGAGCGGGATGGCCAGGAGCTCGGCCGGAAATCCGTACTCCGCGAGCTTGGCCTCGACCAAGGACTGAAACCGGGGCATGCGGTCCAGGCCGGCCCGCACCTGGCGCCGCCCCTCGGGCGTGCCCACGTAGCGGTTGAGCCGCTCCAGGACGCTCTCGTTGATCGTGATCGGGATGTCTGAAGCTTCGGATATCCTCCGCGCCATCTCCTGCGCCTGCTCCATCGTCACCCGGCGGTCGAGGACGAGGCCGCGGGACGCCTGCGCCAGCGAGACCATGGATAGAAGGACGACCGATCCTGCGAACAGCGGCAGCCATCGTGACGGCCGCGGGTTTCTTTGACGTAGCATCTGCTCGATTCTCCTTTTGAGTAGATGACCGTGGACCCTTGCCGCCATGCCCGTGGTTCCGGCGGGCGCGGGGCTCAGACCCACGATCGATTCGGCTGCCCTGAGGAGGCAGCGACCGTACGCCTGTGCGGTGAGGTTCCGGCGGCCGACCAGAGCCTCGTCACAGGCGAACTCTTGGAGCTCTTCGGTCAGCCGCGCCCAGGCCTGGGCCGCGGGATTCCAGAAGAACAGAATCCGCACGAGTTCCACCCCATGCACCCAGAGCGTGTCGAGCTGCCGATGGTGCTGCAGCTCATGCCTGAGGGCGATGCGGAGATCAGAAGGATGAAAGAAGATTTGCTCAGGGAGGACGACGTGGAGCTCGCGCCCGGTGTGGGCGGAGTAGGGCGAGCCAAGCCCGGGGCTCACCCGCAAGGAAATCCTTCCCAAGCGCTTGAGGCGCGGCAGGGCACCGACCACGCGGCGCAAGCGCCGCTCGTGTGCCAGAAAAACGGCCAATCCCGCTGCAATACCCAGGGCCAGGAGTGTCCGTGCACCGGGGAGGGGGTCAGAAGGCAAGTGGGGCAGGGCTGGGGCGCCGAGCGCGGGAGGTAAGCTCACGAGCACCCACGGCTCTGCGCGGCCGCGGACATCGCCGGACCACACCTGCACGGGCGGCTGTGGAATCCGCGGGGCCGGAAGAAACTGGAGCAGGAGTGGCAGCGCCAGCGCGCCGGCGAAAACGGCGCGGGCGAGCCGCAGGCGTTGCGCATGCGCGAGGGGGAGGGCCGCCGCCGCGCGGACCCCGAGGTATCCCACGGCGAGTAGCAGGGAGGCGAGGAGGTACGCCGCGATCATCCGAGCCTCTCATTCAGGAGCGCGCGGATGGACTGGAGATCGGCGGCGCTCAGGTCTTCGGTCTCGAGCAGACGCCGCACGAGCGAGGCCGGCGCGCCCTCAAACACGCGATCCACCAGGTGGTGCAGGCTCGTCGCCTCGTACTGTTCCTTGTTGAGGAGGGGCAGATAGACGTGGCCGCGGCCTTCCTTGCGGCTCGAGACCACCTTCTTCTGCTCGAGGATTCTGAGGATGGTCGAGACCGAGGTGTAGGCCAGCTTCCGCTCCGGAGGGAGCTGCGTGAGCACGTCGTTGACGGAGCCGCCCCCCAGCTTCCACAAAATGCCCATGAGCTCGAGCTCGGCCTCGGTGAGGAGTCGCGCGGGGCTGTCTTTCTTCTTGGTCATGGAATGAGAATAACTAAGGTCTTAGTTGTTATCAACTAAAACTTTAGTTGTGGTAGCGTGGGGCCATGTCCAAGACCGATCCCCGCGTCGATGCGTTCATCGAGAAGAAGGCCGCGCCCTTTGCGCAGCCCATCCTCAAGCACCTGCGCAAGCTCGTGCACCGCGCCTGCCCGGCGACAGAAGAAACCATCAAATGGGGCATGCCGACGTTCATGTACGACGGCCGCATTCTTTGCGGCATGGCGGCGTTCAAGGCCCACTGCGCCTTCATCTTCTGGAAGGGCACGCTCATCGTCCCAAACGCCAAAGAAGAAGGAATGGGTACCCTGGGCAAGATTACTTCCAAGAAGGACCTGCCCTCCGATACCGTCCTTCTCAAATACCTTCGCAAGGCGATGGCCTTCAACGAGGGGGCGGCGGCCGCGATCAAGCGTCCGCTCAAGCACGCCAGGAAGCCCGCGCCCAAGGCGCCCGCGGATTTCATGCGGGCGCTCAAGGCCAACAAACGCGCGCTAGCCACGTACAAGGCCTTTAGCCCCAGCCACCAGCGTGAGTACGTGCAGTGGATCGTGGAGGCCAAGACAGAAGAAACCCGCGAGCGCCGCATGGAGACCGCGATCGACTGGATGTCCGAAGGCAAGCACCGCAACTGGAAGTACGAGAGGAAGTGAACAGAATGTTCACTTCACGCGTTTCAGGCTGCTTTGGTACGAGGGAACTGAACGTTTTGCTCACTTGCGCCTTGGCATGCTGGGCGACCGCCGCGGCCGCTCGTCCGTCGGTGGATTGTCCGGACCGCATTGAGACGGCGCAAAGCCTCAAATCGGCGGTGTCTCCGTGGCAGACCTTTGAGGACCCCAACACGGTGAACTACCTGAGCATGGTGGATTATTACGACGGCGAGCCCAAGGGGATGGCCCAGCTCGTGCCCGACAACGAAGACAGCCTCCATGATCCGGTCTGGACCTTCAGCGGCGACCGCGAGATCTGGCAGGTTTGCCGCTACACCAACACCCAGGTGAGCCTCACTAAGAAGCTCCCCAAGGGCATCAAGAAGTGCTCGGTCAAATACTCCAAAGAAAAGCCGCCCGAGGTGGCCTCCATCGTATGCAAGTAGACTCCATCATCTTCGACCTCGACGGCACGCTTTGGGACACCTGTGACTCCTGCGCGGTGGCGTGGAACGACGTGGTCACCCGCCACGGAATTCGCTTTCGTCCGATCGTCGGCGACGACGTGCGTGGCGTCGCCGGCAAGCCGCACTCGGACTGCATCCGGGAAGTCTTTCATGGGCTCCCGCACGAACAGATCGACCTGCTGATCCGTGACACCCTGGTCGAGGACACGCGGGTCATCTCCCGCTTGGGCGGCGTGCTGTACCCCGGCGTGCGCGAGGGACTGGCCGCGCTGTATGGGCGCCTGCCGCTCTTTATCGTGAGCAACTGCCAGCGTGGGTACATCGAAACCTTTTACGAGGTCTCGGGCCTGGGCGCGCTCATCCGGGACCAGGAATGCTGGGGCAACACGGGGCGTCCCAAGACCGAGAACATCCGGGCGGTGGTGGAACGTAATGGCCTGCAGCGCCCCATTTACGTGGGTGACACCCTCGGTGACCAGCGAGCCGCGCGAGACGCGGGACTGCCCTTTGCCTATGCCGCGTACGGATTTGGCAAATGCACCGATTTTGATCTGCAATTAGCTGATTTTAGCGAGGTTTTAGGCCTGGTTTAGCGGCGAGTCATATGCTATGGTGTCGGTGTAATAATTCTAGCTTCTATCGAGTCTCGGGCATGGTGCTCAAATCTCCTTAGTGGCTCCCAGCCTTTCGGAGGTTTTTATGGGTAAGAAATTATACGTCGGCAACCTGCCGTTCACCGCGACCGAAGAATCCCTTGCCGAGACGTTCTCGCAAGCGGGCAGCGTCGCTTCCGCCAAGATCATCATGGACCGCGAGACCGGCCGCAGCAAAGGCTTCGGCTTCGTCGAGATGTCCAGTGACGCCGAAGCGAACCTGGCCATTTCGAAGTTCAACGGCGCCGATTACGGCGGCCGTCCCCTGACGGTCAACGAAGCCCGCCCGATGGCCCCCCGCGAGTCCCGCGGTGGCTTCGGCGGCGGCGGCCGCTACTAAGCGGCCCCCAGCTTCCACATCCAGAAAGATGAGACCCGTCGGGACCGGCCCAAGCCGGAGGCGTGTAACCGCGTCCTCCGATTGGCCTGCCCCGGCGGGGCTATTTTAATGAATTCATTCAATGAGTTTCAGTTGCCGGAGTCCGTCCAACGGGCGCTGGCAGCCATGCAGTTTGTTACGCCCACCCCCGTCCAGGCCCAGGCCATTCCGGTGGCATTGGAAGGCAAGGACGTGGTGGGTTCCGCGCAGACCGGCAGCGGCAAGACCGCCGCCTTCTGCCTCCCCATGCTCAGCCGTTTCTTGGCCGAGCCCAATAAGACCGGTCTCGTGCTCGTGCCCACGCGCGAGCTGGCGCTCCAGATCGACACGTTCTGGAAGCAGCTGACCCGGCAGATCCCCGGAATGTACTCCGCCGTCGTCATCGGCGGCGCCTCGATGGTGCCCCAGATCCGGGCGCTCCAGCGCCGGCCCCGGCTCATCATCGCCACCCCCGGCCGTCTGGTCGATCACCTGCAGCGCCGCACGGTGCGCCTGCAAGAGGTCGCCGTGCTCGTGCTCGACGAAGCCGACCGCATGCTCGACATGGGCTTTGCGCCGCAGCTCACGCAGATCCTCAAGTATCTTCCCACCCAGCGGCAGACCCTGTTCTTCACCGCCACCTGGGAAAAAGAATTGGATCAACTCGCCAAGCGCTACCTCACGAACCCCGTCCGCATCTCGGTGGGGACGATTTCGCAGGCCGCGCCTGAGATTTCTCAGGAGCTGATCCTCACCAACCATCAGCGCAAGAATGAAGCTCTTCTAGACGAGCTCAACAAGCGCTCGGGGTCGGTGCTCGTTTTTGTCCGCACCAAATCCCGCACGGACCGTGTAGCTCGCTATCTCGAGAGCTACGGTGTCAGCACCAACCGCCTGCACGGCGGCCGGTCGCAGGCCCAGCGCACGTCGGCCCTGAAGGCGTTTCGCAACGGTGGAGTTCGTGTCCTTTGTGCGACGGACATCGCCGCCCGCGGGATTGACGTGGCCGACGTCGGGCACGTGGTGAACTACGACCTGCCCATGGTTCCGGACGATTACATCCACCGCATCGGCCGTACCGGTCGCGCGGGCGCCACCGGACAGGCTGTTTCTCTGCTTACCCCTGAAGAACGTGGCCTCTGGCGGGACATCGTCCGTCTGCTTGAGCGCACGGGTTCCCAGGTGCCGGCGATGAAGGGCGAGTTCCCCAAGGGTGCTTCGCCCACGGCCCAGGCCAACGGACAGGTTAAGGCGCAGGAGAAAGAAGGTCTCCACGCCAAGATCCACGCCCGCGCCCGCCAGCAACGGCGGCCGGAGCCAAAGCGTGAAGAGCGGCGCTCGGAGCCGCGGCCCATGCAGCGCTCCGAAGAGCTCCTCGAAAAGAAAGCGGAACAGACCCGCGTTCAGGCCAATAAGCCGCAGGTGCACGCGTCGGCCCATCAACATGACCAGCGTCCGGTCCGGCCGTGGCAGCGGGATGACCGCGGTCCCCGCCGGGATGATCGTGGCCCACGCCGGGATGACCGGGGTCCCCGCAAGGACGACCGCGGAGAGCGCCGTGGCCAGTGGGGCGAGCGTCGCGATACGCGCGGCGGCCAGGCGGGCGGTAAGTCCCGCGACTGGCACAAGGGCCCCAAGCAGCGCGGCTGGGTCAATCCTCCGCGGGCTTAATTAAGGCACCGACTCCATTGGATATTCTCCGCTCCCACATTGGGGCTACAATATTTCTGCGCCCTCAAACGTCACACCTCATGAAGGCTGGAACGTTTGGATGGGCACCGCGATAGCAATGGCAACGGGAGTTCGATTGAAGCGGGATGAGGCGCTCACAGCCGCCGTGGAGATCCACGGCGAAAGACTCCTATCGGTGATTCAGAGGCGGGTCCGCGACAGGGCCGAGGCCGATGACATCTACCAGGAGGTTTTCGAGGAATTCGTCGAAGCCTACGATCTCGGGGTCGTCATCGAGACCTTGGGAGCGTGGCTCGCGCGGGTGGCCCAGAACAAGATTCTGGATCGCTTTCGCCGCCGCAAGACCCGCAAAGCCCACCGCGACGCGGTGGTGGCCGAGGCGGGCTCGGCCGAACCCACTTCGGCCGAGCGGCCCGACGAGGACCTGACCCGGCGGTTGTTGCGTTCGGAGATCGCCGAGGCCTTGGACATGCTGCCCAAGGAGCAGCGCGAAGTTTTCGTGAAGCACGAGCTCGAGGGCAAGAGCTTTGAGGAGATCGCGAGAGAGACCGGCGTCAAGGTCAATACGCTGCTCTCCCGCAAGCGGTACGCGGTGAACTTTTTACGGGAGCACCTGAAGGAGATTTATGACGGACTTGAATAAAGAAGTGAAGGAAGGCGCCAAAGAAGGCGACGGAGCCCAAGAGGGCAAGTGCGGATGGTGCGGCCACGGCGGTTGCCACTGCGGACGCCGCTTTTGGAAGTGGCCCTTTATCATCGCGGCGATCGTGGCCGTGAAGGGTGCCCTGGTTCTCTTCTTGTGGAACGCGCTGGTCCCGGATCTGTTCCACGGCCCCAACATCACCTTTGTCCAAGCCATCGAGCTCGCGGTCCTGGCCAAGGTTCTCGTGGGATTTGGCGGTCACCACTGGGGTCGGCATCGCGGGCATCGCCATCACTGGAAGGCCCGTTGGGCGGCCCTGAGCCCCGAAGAGCGCGAGAAGCTCCGGGATCAGATCCGCAAGCGCTGCGGCGAGTGATCCAAGAAAACGATTGGCTAAAATAAAATGGGCGTGAAGTGAGCCTCACTTCACGCCCTCTTTGTTTCTGGCGGTCCCGCCGCTCCCGGAAGAGGGGAAGGCTGGGTGGGTAACGACGGTCCCGCCGAAAGAGAAATCAGA
>DATJFU010000349.1:0-5439 GCA_035495495.1 Bdellovibrionota bacterium | reverse complement strand
TCTGGGTATTCTCGTTGGGGTCGCGACCATTTCGGTCGCGGCCCCGGTTTCAGCCGAAGACGCCGTGGACGTGACGGTGACCTTGAGCACCAAGGGTAACGACGTGTCCTTTGACCAGACCTCACTTCAGGTGCCGTTCGGCGCCACGGTGAAGTTGAAGTTCAAGAACGCGGCGAGCAAGAAGTCCGGCATCGAACACAACGTGGCGATCCTCAAGCCAGGGACCGAAGAGCATTTTCTGAAGCTCATGTCCGATCCGTCTTACGAAATGGAAAAGATCGAGCATTCGGAAGACATCCTCGCCAAGACTCAGGTTCTCGGCCCGGGTAAGACGGATGTGATTACGTTTAAGGCCCCGGCCAAGGGGTATTACACGTACATTTGCCTCGTGCCCGGACACGGCAGTATGCTGGGCATGAAGGGCATCCTGAGCGTGAGGTGAGATCATGTCCCGTTTCTCGCACCTGATTGGTTCATCGATGATCGTGGTTCTGGCGACGGCGGCCCTTCCGGCCGTGGCCGCCGACCACACGGTTCTTCAAGCCAACAAGACGTTCGTGGATGGCAGCACTCCCAAAGACAAGCTGGACGCCATCCTCAAGGACGAGGCCGCAGCCAAAGCCGCGACCCTCGAGACCATCACCGTGAAGAAGGGCGACACTATCGTTTTCACGAACGGGGACACCGTCACCCACCACGTGTTCACTTCTAACTTCAATGAGAAGCAGGAGCCGGGTCAGTCCAGCAAGATCACCTTCTCCGACACGGGTGACGTGATCGTGCGTTGCGCGATCCATCCCAAGATGAAGCTCATGGTCAAGGTGACCGACTGATCAGGCCGCGGCCTTGAGGCTCGCGCCCGCGCTGGCCGAAGGCACCTGAATCGTAAAAGTCGTACCCCGGCCTTTCTTGGTGGCGACCGTGATCGAACCACCCATCGCCTCGAGATCCGACTTCACCGCTCCCATGCCCACGCCGCGGCCCGAGGTTTCGGTGATCGCGTCCTTGGTGGAGAGATCCTCGGCGAAGATCAGGTTGATCTTCTGGCTCTCGTCGGCATTCTTGGCCTTGGCCTCGTTCCAGAGTCCCTTTGAGAGGGCCTTTGCCGCCAGCCGAGCGGTGTCGATGCCCGAGCCGTCATCGTCGATCTTGAGCTTGAGCGCTCCTCCCGAGATGCGTTCCGCCAGCACGGTGATGATTCCGTCCTGATTCTTTCCGGCGGCCTTGCGGTCGTCGCGCGTCTCGATGCCATGGTCCAAGGCATTTCTGAGTAAGTGGCCCAGGACGGTATCGAGGCGGCCGACCTCTTCGGCGGTCACCTCACAGCTCCTCGAATCCACTTTCAGTTCAGCGCCACGGTCACCCAAGCGCTCCGAAAGCGTGCTCACGTACTTGCGGTATTTCTCCATGAGCTGCCCGAGGGGGCGGTGATCCAGGAGCTGAAGGGTTTCGGCGAGAGTCCGGTAGTCCTTCGCCTCGGCGGACGAGCGCAGGCGGTGGATCTTGTCGCGGGCGACAAGCAGCATGCCCCGCTCGCGCTCGAGTCCCATGACCTTGGAGATGTCGTCGTTGAGTTCCCTGAACTTCTTCTCGATTCCGGGCAGCTGCTGGGCCAGCTTGGGGCCGCAGACCTCGAGGGGTTCCTCGGCCAGAAGATCTTCCATGCGGTGGACTTCGTGGGCGCAGGCCTTGAATTCAAAGAGAGCGAGCCCCCCTTTGAGACTGTGGAGGTTGCGCTTGAGGACCGCGAGATCGATTCTCTTGAGGTTGGCCAGATCGTCGCTCAGAGCCTTGAAGAGTCGTCCGGCCTCGCCCAAGAAGCCCTGGTAGGCGTTTGAGTCCGCGACGACCATGCCGATGCGCTCGACGCGTTCGGAGAGAGCCTCGCTTCGGCGCTTGGCGCGCATCTCCGCCGTGATGTCACGGGCGATCACCACGATCTTCTCGAGCTTGCCCTTCTGATCCCGCTGTTCACGGTATCTGAAAGTGACGTGGCGTTCTTCGGGGGTCCCTTTGCTGATGAGCGTCGACTGGGGCAGCAGGGCGGCGAGGTCCTTGAAATCCAGCTGGATCGAGGTGTCCCAGAGCATCGTGACCGTGCTCATGGTTTCGACGCGATCCTGATCCGCGTAGATCTGCAGAAACTGGTCGATGGTCGAGCAAGCCTCAAAGCCAGGAAACGTGTCATCCGTCGCGCGCGATCGTTCTTTTGAGAGCTTGCCGTCCTGCCCAAAGAAGAAGATGGCGTCCGTCATGCCCGAAAGCAGGGACCGGATGTTGGCGTCCTTCTGACCCACCTGGTGGATCATGTGGTTGAACGCCGCCACCACGGTGCCGATCTCGGCGGTCGCGTCAGATTCGACCCGGACGTCGTACCGGCCCTCCGCGATCACCGCGCAGGCCTTGGTGAGGGAGAGCAGCGGCGTGATGATCGCCCGCAGGAGCAGAACGGAAATCAGAACGCTCAAAAGGATGACGCCCGCGACGAACCCATAGGCTTTTTTCAGGGAGTCGGCGTTCTGCTTTTCGCTTGCCTCCCGGAGGTTGAAACCGCTCTCGGCCTGCAGGTCCGTGAGGGTCGTGAGCTTATCGTCGATCGAGGCGCGCACCGGAGCGGCCCGCCAGGTCTCAAGGAGACGGGCGCCCGCGGACGGCCCCTTGGCGGTCATCTCTTTGGTGATGTCCGCGAGGATGACCTGGGACTTGGCGAGGTCCGCGGCGATGGTCTGGGCCAGATCCTTGCCCTTCTGGCCATCCGTGCGCTCGACGACCACCTTGAGGTCGTCGTCAAAGGTCGAGAGCATCTCCTTGGCCTTGGCGAGGTGGGTGGCGGAGACCTTGGCGTCGCCGGTGTCGAGGCCCTCGTGAAGCTCAAAGTCGAACTTGGCGAAGTCGTACTTGGCGCTTTGGGCAAACGTGCTCGCCATGAGGCTCTGGTCGTAGACCGAGCGGACCATGCCGTTGAGGCGTTGAATCGTCCGGACGAGGCTCGCATCGACGGCCACGCTGAGCACCACCACCGCGGCGAAGCCGGTGATGAAACGCTTCTTCAGGCTCATCTGATGCAGGGCGGTTAGGATTCTGCGCATGGGGACCCCCATCTCCTTGTCGGTCAAAACCGTGGCGGAGCTTCAACTTTTGGGGAAACATTAAGAGTGGACGCGCCATGCGTCATTTTTTCGCAACCAGGGCCAGTTAAGTATCCGTGTGGGGCGGCCTCTGGCACAATAAAGCTATAAATTTCCAGTGTTTCGGGTCGGAGGGATGAGCTATGTTCGCGGCGAATGTTCGAGTGCTCGTGGTTGATGACATGCAGACCATGAGATCCATGCTTAAGGGTCAGTTGCGAACTTTGGGCCTCAAAGAATTCATGGAAGCCGAGAATGGCGAAGAAGCATTAAAGATCTTGACTGCCCAGGCCACGAAAAACGAACCGATCCAGTTGATCCTATCCGATTGGAACATGCCGGTCATGCCGGGCATCGAGCTCCTCAAGAAGGTCAAGTCCAACGCCAACTTCAAGGACGTGCCCTTTGTGATGATCACGGCCGAGGGTGAGGTCCATCAGGTCAAAGAGGCGATCACCGCGGGTGTTTCAAATTACATCGTCAAACCCTTCTCCGCCGATACTCTGGCCGAGAAGCTCGCGAACGTGGCCAAGAAGTTAGGCGGAGGTTGAGCCATGAGTATCTCCATCAAGAACAACCCAAAGTATCTGCAGCTCATCTGCGACTCCAAGAGCGTGACCGAGGCCGACGCCAAAGAAGCCATCATGGCCCTCAAGGACATCGAGGAGTGGCGCCCCCTCACGGTCTTGGACTTTTCGACGGCTGACGTGGCCGAGCTCGCGGCGTTCAGGACGTTGACCCGGATTCTCGGCACGGCGGCGCAGAACGAGTCCACGGTCGCGGTCGTCGCAAAGAAACCCGTGCGCCAGATCATCAGCGAGAACGGTCTCGAGCGGCTCCTGCCCTGCTATGGCTCGATGGACGAGCTCGTGGATCAGTCCGGCGGCGGCGATCCCAAGAAAAAGGCCCTCGAGTTTCTCAACACGACACTCGAAGCGGTCGCCAAGACCATCGAGGTCACCCTGAGCGTCAAGGTCAAGGCCGGCAAGCCGTCGATCTCCACGGTCAAGGGCATGCCCGAGGTGGACATCGGTTCGGTGGTCGGTCTGATCGGCACCGCGTTCAGCGGTACGCTGATCATGGCTTACCCCCAGCAGACCTACCTCAAGATCATGTCCAAGATGCTGGGCGAAACCTTTACGAGCGTGAGCCCGGCGATCCGTGACGGCGCCGCCGAGATTCTCAACATGGTTCTGGGCCAGGCCAAGATGTCGCTCAACGAAAAGGGCTACGGCATCAAGCAGGCGATCCCCACGGTCGTCCAGGGCAAGGACATCAGCATCTTTTCGGCGTCGAACCAGCCCTCCGTCATCGTGCCGTTCGAGTGCGAGCTGGGGATGTTCTTTGTGGAGCTGGCGACGACCCGCCAAGCCGCGGGCTGATCAGCCGTCGGACAGGGTGACCCGGTTGCGGCCACCGTCCTTGCTCTTGTAGACGGCTTCGTCCGCCCGTTTCAGCAGGTCATCGATCGAGATCCTGCGGTCCACGGTGACCGACACGCCGGCGCTCAGGGTCACGGGCAGGCGCTTGCCCTCGAACGTAAAGGCCTTTGCCTCGGTCTCGCGGCGGATCCGTTCGGCCACCTCGGCGGCGCGGTCGCGGCCCTGGCCAGGCAGGACCACCACGAACTCCTCGCCGCCGTAACGCGCAAGGAGGTCGCCTTCTCGGATCAGGCGGGATCGGATCAGCTCGGCGAATTCGACCAGCACAAGGTCGCCCGCGGCATGGCCAAAACCGTCGTTGATCTTCTTGAAGTGATCCAGGTCCAAAAAAATGCAGGCGAGGGGGCCCTTGCGGTCGGGGGCCAGTTCGTACTCCAGGTAGGAGCGAAGGTAGCGGCGATTGTAGGCCTTGGTGAGGGGATCGGTCCGGGCAAGCTTGAGGTTCTGGACCATGTCGTTGAAGGCGGCCGCGAGTTTGCCGAACTCGTCACGGCTCTCCACCTTGACGGCGACGTCCAGGTCCCCAGCGCCGACCTGTGAGACCGCCGCCTCGAGCGCCCGCAGCGGCCCGGCCATTCGGCCGGCGAGGTGGAACGAAAGAAAGGCTCCGAGGACCAGCGCGGCCAGGGCGATCAGTCCAAAGATCGTGCGGAGTTCCGACCTGAACGCCGCCAGCTCCCGGCGCAAGGACTTTGCCAGCAGGATCCGGCCGATGGGCGTCTTGCCGTCGGGGTCCAAGAGCGAGAACTCATGGATCGACAGCCCGGGTTTCTGACCCGCGGGCTGCTTCAGCGATTCGAGGGCGATATCGGCGTCGGGCCCACCCGCGACCGCCGCGCCCGCGGAGTTCTCGACGGCCATACCCGCGG
>DATJFU010000348.1:0-5024 GCA_035495495.1 Bdellovibrionota bacterium | reverse complement strand
AGCGGGTGGGGTACCAGAACAAGGTCTGGTTGCCGATCTTCACGCGGAAGGCCGTCTTGACGAGGTCCGAGACGCCCGAGCGGTCGGTGACCAGGATCTCAAAGCCCGTGCCCGAGCCGGCGACGCCGGTGAACACGAGATCCTTGGCTTCGGCCTCGGTCACGACCTGGGTCACGACCAGGGTCGGGACGCCCGCGACGGTTTCTTCGTGGTTCTCGAGCCAGAGGCCGTCCGGCAGCGAGGCCCGGATCACGAAGTCGCCGTCCATCTGGAGATGTACGGCCTGGTCGACGTAGGCGTCGATGGGACGCGGAGCGCGCCATTCGATGCCGTATTGGCCTTGGATGTTGCGGTCAAACTGCTGGTAATCGTCCCGGATGTCCGAGCCCGCGGCGAAAAGCCCGTGGGCCCCGGCCTTGGCGAACCAGCGGTTGCGCGACAGGGTGAACGGGCCCGAGGCGATCTGGCCGAAGGAAACATCCATCGTGGTCTTCTGGGCGGGAACGGGGTCGTGGCCCGGAACCAGGAGGATCCGGCCGTAGACGCCGTCCGAACCTCGGGAGCCCTGGTAGCCCCAGCCGCCGTCCTGACCGTCTTGGCAGTAGTAGTTGTAGGTGTTGCAGACGTGGTGAGTGTGACCCTGTTCATCGGTCGTATCGTGGCAAACCGTGTGGCTCCAGTTGCGGATGTAGCACCGGCACCCGTTGCCGCCGGTGTTGGCGTAGCCGGGATCGCCGCCGCGTCCGGGACCTTGAAACACCTGGAGCGACCGGAGCTGGGCGAGGTCGTCAAAGTGCACGAGCAGGTCGCCGCCGCTGCCGCCGCGTCCGCCGTCGCCACCATTTCCACCGCGTCCGCCCCAGGCGCCTTCGAGGTCGTAATCGGGCTGGTAGGGCTCGGTGCAGCCGTAGGCATCTCCGCCGGGCATGGCGTTGCCGCCGTTGCCGCCGTCGGTGCCCGACATCTGCAGCACCTGCCAGGTGCCGTCAGCGGTGACCTCGGCGTCTCGGCCGTCTTGGCCGGCGCGACCGTCTTGGCCCGACCATCCGGCCTGGCCGTCGATTCCAAAGCGGTAGTAGCGCTCAGCGCCGTTCGTGGTCGGCGCGCTCGCGCCGACATCGGCTTTCAAAACCGCGGGAGCCGCGGCGATGGCAATGAACACACCCAAGAACACAAGACGACGCATGGCAGTAACCCCTCCCGAACCGCGTGAGCGCGGACCTGATTTGTCTGGACCGGAACCCGATTAACCCACCGCATGTGCAAAGCCCAGGCCCGATGTATGGCCGCTACGGGGGCGGCTGGTGGGTCATCGGTGCCACACCGGCTCCGCCGACGGACAAGGTGGCACTCCTTTTTCGCATAACCTCCGGATTCCAAAGCGCTAATATAACGCGACGCAATGGCTCACCGTGTTATAATTCAAGGACGGAGTTTTCTCCGGCCAGTTTCAGGTTATGGCGGTCGCTCGCAAGCGTTTGGAGGGGTGGCGACCTAGACGACCTAAGGAAGTCCCGCGTGCTTCTTTGGCTAAGCGGTACTTTCTGGGGGGGCTCATCGCCCTCGGGGTTTGCTTTTCTCACCCCGTCTCCGAGGACAGCTACGCCGCGGGTCCTAACGGCATGACCGTGGACGAGGTCGAGGCGGTCTTTCGCAAGCGGATGCCCACCGAGTGGCGTCGAAAGGCGCCGGAGCTCGCGCGCCACCTCGCCAACCTTTGCCAGCTCCACGGGTTTGACCCCGCCTTCGTACTCTCCATGATCCACGTCGAAAGCAGCTTCAAGCCCCACGCGGTCTCCAAGGTGGGCGCGGTCGGGCTCATGCAGTTCTTGCCGTCGACGGCCAAGTACATCGCCAAGCGGTACCGCATCAAATACCGCAAGGGCCGCGAGCTCCGCGACCCGTTTCTGAACCTCACCCTGGGCGTGCATTACCTCGCGTATCTGCGCCGGGCCTTTGAGACCACCGATCAGGCCCTCGCGGCGTACAACCTGGGACCCACCCGCGTGCGTGGAATGGTGATGGCCGGCGCCTTTGACCCGGGACCCGTGCGCAAGTACGTCAACGACATCAAAGCGGGCCGCTCGACCATGAAACGCGAGGGCCGGGACCTGGCCACGGTGCAGAAGTTCACCGCCGCCCTGACGGGGCCCGAGCACCTTTGGGATCGGCTTAACAGCCGGCCCATTCCGGGTGTAATCATGCCCCATGCGGAATGAACGGCGTGCGGTGGTGGTGGGCGCGACGGGGCTCGTGGGCGGGCACCTGCTCAAGCAGCTCTGCGACAATCCAAAGTACTCATCGGTGACGGCGGTGGTTCGCCGGCCCGGCGCCCTGGGCGCCTGGGCGCGCGACGCGCAGGCCTCGGGCCGGCTGCGCGAGGCCGTCGTGGATTTTGAGGCGCTCTCAAAGGACTCGACCGCCGCGAAGGCCTTTACGGGCGACGACCTGTACTGCGCGCTCGGGACCACGATCAAGGTGGCCGGGTCCAAGGACGCGTTTCGGCGCGTGGACCATGACTATGTGGTGGAATCCGCCCGAGCGGCGCGGGCCGCGGGGGCCGCGAAGCTCCTGCTCGTGAGCTCCGTGGGCGCGGACGCGAAGTCGCCGTTCTTCTACAACCAGGTCAAAGGCGAGGTCGAACGCGACGTCGCGAGTCTGGGATTTGCCGAGGTCCACGTGTTCAGGCCTTCTTTCTTGGCCGGCGAACGGATCGAACACCGCCCCGGCGAGAAGGTGGCGCTCATGATCGGCAAGTGCCTCGGCCCCATCGCGCGGCTGCCTCTGGTTCGCGACATCGCCCCCGTGCCGGCCGAGGCCGTGGCCCGCGCCATGGTGCGAGCCGCGCTCGCGGCGGAATCACGGCCGGGCGTGAGTGTCCACGCTTCGGCGGAACTCGCCCGTTCTTAGGAGTCCAGGTAACGCCGGCGGACGTGGTTCTTGTAGGCCTCGGTGCTCAGGGTCGCGCCCGTGGCCTGCCGGAGCAGGTCGTCGGTCGTGAAAAAGCTGCCCTGGCTCCAGACGCGGCGGCGGAGCCAGTCGTTCATTCCACCAAACTCGCCCGCGGCAAAATCCTTGCGGACGTTGGGGATCTCTTTCTCGAGCGCGGCCATGAGCTGGGCGGCGATGAGCGCGCCCAGCGTGTACGACGGAAAGTAGCCGATCGCGCCGCCGGCCCAGTGGACGTCCTGCATGCACCCGTCCTTGTGGTTGTCGCCCGTCGAGAGCCCCAGCGAAGCGCGCATGCCGGCATCCCACGCGTCCGGCAGATCCTTGACCTTGAGGTCGCCTGAGATGAGCGCGCGCTCGAGCTTGAACCGCAGGATCACGTGGCAGGGATAGGTGACCTCGTCGGCATCGACGCGGATGTAGCCCGGCTTGACCCGGGTAAAGATCGAAAAGAGATTATCGGCCCGGAGGGCGACGGCGTCCTCGGCGCCGGCACCGAGGTGCTTTTCGATGAACGGCGCCGCGAATTCGAGAAACTCGCGCGAGCGAGCCACCTGCATCTCCAAGAACAGGGACTGGCTCTCGTGCACGCCCATGCCCCTGGCCAGGCCCACGGGCTGGGTTCGCCAGGTGGCGGGGAGATTCTGCTCGTACTTGGCGTGGCCCGTCTCGTGGAGAACGCCCATCATGCTCTGGCTGAAATCGTCCTCGCGGTAACGGGTCGTGATGCGCACGTCGGCGGGCACGCCGCCGCAGAAGGGGTGATGGCTCACGTCGAGGCGGCCGTGTTGGAAGTCGAAGCCCACCTTGCCCATGAGCTCGAGGCCCAACGCGCGTTGCCGCTCGATGGGAAACTTTCCGCGCGTGGGGAGGAATTTTTCATCGGCCTGTTTTTCACGGACGGCCGCGATGAACTCCGGAAGAAAGCCTTCGAGGTCGGAGAAGGTGCGCGTGAGCGAGTCCGCCCGGACGCCCGGTTCGTAAAGATCGAGGAGGGCGTCGTAGGGCTGGAGGCCCGAAGCCTCGGCCCGGAGAGCGCCCTCTTGCCTCGCGAGGCGGAAATTCTCTTCGAGGAGGGGTCTAAACCCTTGCCAGTCGTTCTTGCCCCGCATCCCGCGCCATGCCTGCTCGCCCCGCATGACGGCGAGGGTGCGGGCTTGGACGAAGTCCGAAGGCAGGCACGTCTGCTGGCGCCAGGTGCGCTCGAACTCCCGGAGGTTGGCCTTTTTCCACGGATCGGCGCCCTCGAGCTCGGCCCTGGCTCCTTCGATCCACTCGGCCACCTGGGGCTGCGAGTAGGTCTCGTGGATGAGGACATTGAGCTCGGCGAGCGCCGCGGCCCGGGCCTCGCCACCCCCCTCGGGCATCATGACGGCCTCGTCCCAACCCGTGATGGCCTGCAGGTGCTGCAGATGGTGGACCCGGCGTGCGAGGGCTTCGATCTTTTCGTAGTGGCGCATTTCTACGCGATTATCACGAAACGGGGGTCCTCTCCAGGAGGGCCGTGTGCAGCTTGGCGTAGGCTCCGCCCGAGGCCAGGAGGGTCTGGTGGCTCCCGGTCTCGAGGACGCGTCCGTGATCGAGAACCAGGATTCTGTCGCACCGCTCGACGGTCGAAAGGCGGTGGGCGATGACGATCACCGTGCGGCCCGTGAGGAGCCGGGCGATGGCCGACTGGACGAGCGCTTCGCTCTCCGGATCGACCGAGCTCGTCGCCTCGTCGAGGATGACGATCGAGGGATCCTTGGCGAGGGCGCGGGCAAAAGCCACGAGCTGGCGCTGGCCGTGCGAGAGGTTGGCGCCGCCTTCGCGGACGGCGAAATCGAGGCCGCCGGGGAGATGGCGGATGAACCGGTCGGCGCCCACGGCCTCGGCCGCGTGCTGCATCCGTTCGCGGGTCACCGCGGGGTCCCCGAGGCCGATGTTGAATCCGAGGCTGCCTTCAAAGAGCACGATGTCCTGGGGTACGATGCCGAGCTGGCGGCGGAGATGGTGGCCGTCGAGATCGGCCAGGTCGTTGCCGTCGAGAAAGATGCTGCCCTCGTAACCGTCGTAGAGCTTGGAGAGCAGGCGGG
>DATJFU010000347.1:0-3590 GCA_035495495.1 Bdellovibrionota bacterium | reverse complement strand
GGCGGCCTCGGTCAGGAGCGCGGGTCGGGTCGCGGGATCGGGCGTGAGCCGGGCCTGAACCTCGAACTTTCTGACCTCCTCAAAGGCGCGTTCCAAGACCGGGTTCTTCTGGATGAGCCGGTCGGTCGAAGCCCTGGGCATCGAGATCGCGCCGTCGCGCATGGCCTGCGCCATCTCGTCGAGTTCAGGCAGAGCGATGGCCTCGACCGCGGGCGGGGGGGCCTGGGTGGAGTCCACCACGGTGACCGGCGCCGCGGGCTGGGCCTGAAGCCGAGCCTGGACCTGCTCGTCGATGCGGTCCTGGATCACGTTCTCGGCCTGGGCCCGGGCCTGTTTCTGAGCGGATGCCCGGATCTCCTGGTACACGCGCCGCTCGCGGCGCGAGGTCAACGCGCCCATCAGCGCGGCGATGAACCAGACGATGCCAAAGCCGGCGAGTCCCTGGCCGGCCGTGCGCTCCCACCCTCCGGCGAGGAGGGCCGACTGCGCGCGGGCGAGGGGCAGGGTTTCTTCAAGGACGAGCGCGAGGGGCAACCCGGTCACGCGCCGGTACGAGGCCAAGGTCGGCACCTGGTCGATGCCGACATACGAGCCCGAGCCGGATTCGCGTGAGCCCTCAAAGAGAGAGGCGAGCGCTTTTTGATAGAGCGCGGTGCCCGAAAAATCCGCGCCGACGTAGGTGGCCCGCGAGTGGGCCAGGATTCCACCCTGGGTCGTGACCAGATACGCGCGACGCGCGCCGCCTTCTGAGCGGGGGCCAAAGCCGTTGAAGCTCGAAAACGCCTCCATGGGATCCACGAGCGCCGCCACGTATTCGTGCGCGCCTTCGGGCGTCTCGCGGGTCGAGAACACCAGTCCGAGCCATTCGCGGCTGCCATGGGGATCAAATCTGAAGGTGAGTGCGCGGATCTCGTCCTTGGCGGGCGCGTCGTCCTTGAGCGCCTGCTCGACCTGCGCGAGGTACTGCGTCTCCATCATCTTGCCAGCGAGGCCGGGCGTGAGGGACGCCTGGTCCCAGCCCTGGCGCCGCCGCGTGCGCACGACGTCGGGTTGGGCGCCCTCGGCGGATTGCGTGATGTGCGCGACGTGGAGAAGCGCGCCCGACGGATCCAGGGTCGTTGCCGACTGGGGATTGGCCACGTGGGTGTCGGCCTGGATGGCCGCCGCGCGGATGGCCTCGACGCCGGCGCTCACCGCGTCGTTGAGAAAATCGGTCTCCGTCGAGAGTGTGGCCATCCTCGAGATGTCCTGGCTCTCGCGGCTGTCTTCCTGACGACCCATCCCGAGGGTGACTCCGACCACCAAAGCGAGGGTGGCGGGGATCCCGACGGCCAGGGTGACGATCAATCCGAGTCCTCCGTGACTCCGGTCATGGCGCATGGTAGAGCACCTCCAACTCCAGAGATTAACACGAAAAAGAGTCGATTAATCGAGGGACGAAGTGGCCGAAAGAGACGTCAAAGTATTGATCCTCGGCACGGGCATCGCCGGCCTCACGGCCGCGCTTAAGTTCGCCGAGCATGCCAAGGTCACCATCGTGACCAAGGCCGAGCCCGAGGAGGGCGCGACCCGCTACGCCCAAGGGGGTATCGCCTCGGTCTGGTCCAAGACGGACACCTTTGAGGAGCATCTTCAGGACACGCTCGAGGCCGGCGCGGGCCTCTGCCACGAGGATGTGGTGGACGTCTGCGTTCACGAGGGTCCGGCCCGTGTCCGCGAGCTCATCGAGTGGGGCGTGCCGTTTACGCTGAGGGACGGCGTCCAGGCTCCGGTGGGCGACCCGGCCGAAGCCTTTGATCTCCATCGAGAAGGCGGCCACCGCAAGCGCCGCATCCTCCACGCCGACGACCTTACGGGCTGGGCCATCGAGCGCACGCTTCTCGAGCGCGCGCGGGCGCACAAGAACGTCGAGATCCTCGACCACCACGTGGCCATCGACCTCATCACCGAGGGCAAGCTTCTCAGACGCTGGCGCCGGGACGGGGGCCGTTGCCTCGGGGCTTACGTGCTCGACACCCGCCAGGGACGCGTCCGCACGCTAGCCAGCGATTTGACGGTGCTCGCGACCGGGGGGGCGGGCAAGGCCTACCTGTACACGACCAACCCCGACACGGCGACCGGCGACGGCGTGGCCATGGCCCACCGGGCGGGGGCCCGGGTCGCGAACATGGAGTTCTTTCAGTTCCACCCCACCTGTCTCTATCACCCGAGCGCCAAGAACTTTCTCATCACCGAGGCCCTGCGGGGCGAGGGCGCCGTGCTCAGAAACGCCGCCGGGGTCGAGTTCATGGCCAAGCACCACGCCATGGGCTCGCTCGCCCCGCGCGACGTCGTCGCCCGCGCCATCGACATGGAGATGAAGCGCACGGGCGATCGCCACGTCTTTCTGGACGCCACGCATCTGCCCGCGTCCGAGCTCAGAGAAAAGTTTCCGAACATCGCCAAGACCTGCGCCGGGTTCGGCATCGACATCACGTCGCAGCCGATTCCGGTCGTCCCGGCCGCGCACTACATGTGCGGCGGCGTGCTCGTGGATCTCAACGGGCAGTCGACGGTTCAGGGGCTGTACGCGGTGGGCGAGGTCTCGTGCACCGGATTACACGGGGCCAACCGTCTCGCGAGCAACTCGCTACTCGAGGCCGTGGTCTATGCGGATCGCGTGGTGCGCAGCGGGATTCCGCTCTTGCAGGAGGCTCGGACCCAGGCCGCGAGCCGGGTCCCGCAGGCGCTGCCGGAGTGGGACACGGGGCGCGCCGTACCGCTCGAGGATCAGATCGACATCGCCGCCAACTGGATGGAAATCCGGTCGACGCTCTGGAACTACGTCGGCATCGTCCGGAGCACCTCGCGTCTCGAGCGCGCCAAGCACCGCCTCGACCTCATCCGCGAAGAGGTCGACCGCGCGTACTGGCACTACCTGCTGAGCAAGGACCTCATCGAGCTCCGCAACCTGACTCTCGTCGCGCAGCTGATCATCCAGTGCGCCTCGCTCCGCAAGGAGAGCCGGGGTCTGCATTACACCGTGGACTACCCGGATCGAAACGACTGGGTCTACGGGCGAGACACGGTGATCTGAGGCCGGTCAGCGTTTCTGAACTTTGAGGCGGGAACAGCCGTTGAACGCGGCAAAACGCTCGAGCTCGGCCTCAAACGCCGCCTTGAACGCGGAGTCGGGGCGAAACCCTTTTTCAAAGTGGAGCGAGCGCACCTCGAGCAGGCCTTTCTCACGGTGGGCCTTGGGGTCCAGACGGCCCACAAAGCGGTCGCCCCAGAGGATCGGCAGCGAAAAGTAGCCGTGCTTGCGCTTGGGTCCCGGCGTGTAGCACTCGATGACGTAGTCAAAGTTCCATAGGTCCCGCAGGCGCCTGCGCTGGATGACTACGTTGTCAAAGGGCGAGAGCAGGCGCACAGCGGGGCCCGCTTCATGGGCCGCGGTGGAACTTTCGAGATCCTCCTGCCGCGCGTAGTTCAGGGTGTCGCGCCCTTCGACCGCGATGGGGGTGAGGGAGCCTTCTTCGACCATGCTTGCCAGGGCCTTTTTCACCGCCGACCGCGCCGGAGGCGGACGCAGGTACGACATCTCGGGCTCG
>DATJFU010000346.1:0-5289 GCA_035495495.1 Bdellovibrionota bacterium | reverse complement strand
CCGGAGCGTGCCTGCCTTTTTGCTCAGGACGCCCGTTCAGCCGAAGTCGCAGACTCAGGATCAGCCCGCACCCAGAAGGTGGAGGGCCGCTGACTGAGTTTGGTTGGCGTGGCCGAGCACAGCCACACCGGCTTGCAGCAGAATGTTCTGCTTGGTCATCTCCGAGGTCTCCTCGGCCATGTCCGTATCGCGGATACGGCTATTGGCGGCGCTGAGGTTTTCCTCGTAGATCTGCATGTTGTTGATGGTGGACTGCATGCGGTTCTGCATGGCGCCCAGATCGGCGCGGATGCTGTTCACATGATTCAAGGCATCGTCGATGACAGCCAAGCCGAGCTGGGCGCCCTGCTTGGTGGCCACGGATTCTCCCCCGATCTTCAACGCCTCGAGTGAGGAGTCCGCGCGTTCACCGTTGTAAACGATGCGGTCCAGCACCGGATTGTTGTTGATGCCCACCTGGATCTCAAAGGTGCCGGCCTGACCGTTCAAGAGCGGGATGCCGTTGAACTGGGTCACGTTGGCGATCCGGTCGATTTCCATCTTGAGCGCCTGAAACTCGCGGTCCACGAATCCCCGTTCGGTATCGCCGATCGTGTCCGAGGCCGCCTGGATGGACAGCTCCCGGAGTCGGATCAGGATGTTGGAGACCTCGTTGAGGCCGCCTTCCGAAACCTGAATCATGGAGATGCCGTCCAGCGCGTTACGCCTGGCCTGTCGCATGCCACGAATATCCGCGCGCATCTTTTCGGAGATCGCCAGGCCGGCCGCGTCGTCGCCTGCCCGGTTGATCCGGCTGCCACTCGCCAGCCGCTCTAGGCTCTGATCTAGAGCCTGTCTCGTCCTCGCCATCTGCCTCTGGGCGTTGATGGACGTGACGTTAGTATTAATGCGTAAGCCCATATTGCCTCCATTCAGGGCTCGTCGTCCGTGACGTACGTCCGCACATCCGTGGGGACGCAGCGGCGATCCTTCGCCGCAGTTTTTATATTCCACGGGAACAACCTTGTTCCCGCAGCCTTCCGTGGACCTTTCCGTCCTTAGAAACCTTCGTTAAAAATCTCCTCCACACCTCTCCGCGCGGGATTCCGGGGAGCCGGAGGGGGGCGGCCGATCCTTGGCCACTCCCCCTCCGGGCTAGTCGAAACCACACACGAGGTGCGTCGTTGAGACCCGCAGATGCAGGCCTCTCTCTGTCGGACCCGCTTCAACGGGTCCTTTTCCGCCGCCCCCGGTCTTTCGCCCGTTTTTCGGGCGGGGTGGCGGAACCGGCGGCGGCGAGCCGACGATCCATCACCCAAACTTTGGGGACCCGTGGGTCCTCCGATATGGACCGGTGGTTCGGTCCTTCAGGAGGTCCCCGGAGGGCGGCTATCCTTAGCCGACGCCTCCGGGGATTCCTGCTTCTAGTGCGGGGCCTTATCCGTTCTGCAGCAGGCCCAGTGCCGCTTTGTTCGTCTGGTTCGCCTGACCGAGGACCGCGATGCCGGCTTGCATCAGGATGTTTCCTCGAGTCATCTCCGAGACCTCTTCAGCCATGTCCGTGTCGCGGATCCGGCTATTCGCGGAAGACAGGTTCTCGTCAGTGATGGCCAGGTTGTTGATCGTCGACTGCAGGCGGTTTTGCATGGCGCCGAGGTCGGCTCGGATACTGTTGACGCGGATGAGCGCGTCGTCGATCACCGAGAGACTCAGCTGGGAGCCTTGCTTGGTCGCCACCGATTCGCCGCCGAGCTTGAGGGCGTCCAGTGAGGCATCCGCCCGTTCGCCGTTGTAGACGATTCGGTCCAGAATCGGGTTGTTTCCCGTGCCCACCTGGATCTCAAAGATCCCGGCCCGTCCGTTCAACAGCGGTGTGCCGTTGAACTGTGTGATGTTCGCGATCCGATCCACTTCCTGCTTCAGCGACTGAAATTCTCGGTCCACGAACTGTCGCTCGGTGTCGCCGATGGTATCGGACGCCGCCTGGATGGACAGTTCCCTCAGTCGGATGAGGATGTTCGAGATCTCGTTCAGGCCCCCCTCGGAGACCTGAATCAGCGAGATGCCGTCCATGGCGTTTCGTTTCGCCTGCCTAAAGCCCCTCACCTGGGCCTTCAGGTTTTCGCTGATCGCGAGGCCGGCGGCATCGTCGCCGGCCGAGTTGATCCGTTGACCGCTGGCGAGTCGTTCAAGACTCTTATCCAGCGAAAGTCGAGTTCCCACTAGACGGCGTTGAGCGTTCAACGCCGTAACGTTGGTATTAATACGCAGACCCATGACTAGCCTCCATTCATAAGTGCGATCCTCCTTGTAGCCCGGGGCGTTCCTTAGCCCCGGCCAGCATCCGTGCCGGTAATGTTGCTCCCCGGCCCTGAGATTCCATGGGCGGATCCATCCGTCCCATCTCCATCCACCTGGACGGAGGAACCCCAGAAGCCAACCTATGTATCCGCGCACCTCCCCTGGTCCTCGGGCAAAGCCCGGTACCCGGTTGGGTGCACGTTCCCCGAGACTCGCTGGAGGAACATTCCTCCAGTGGACCCGGAAAACTCTTAGCCCTCGCCTCGAGGAAAATCCGCGGACTTCGCGGTCCCCTGGCGTGAGGGTGTCCAAAGCGGTGGCGACGCGGGTGCGATGCACCTCGGGCGTTCGCTTCCCGGAATCCTTCTTGAGGGGACCCGTCCCCCCTCGCCTTCATGGTCTGGGGGGACGGGCCGCTCAAGCTCCAGGAAACAAGCGCGGGCGTCAGCCGTACGCTACGGACGAAAAACTTTTATGAGCCCTGTTTACTTCATCGCTTACAGGGCCCTCCCTGAGTCAGCCGTCGTCGATGACTACGTCTGAGTCGCAATCTTGCTCTCATCACCCGGCACCTCCTTGCAGGAGGCTCAAGGCCCCCTTGAGGGTGCTGTTGGCCTGACCCAGTACGGCGATACCGGACTGCATCAGGATCTGGTTGCGGGTCAAATTGGTCGCCTCGACCGCGACGTCGGCGTCGCGGATGCGGCTGTTGGCGTTGGCCATGTTCTCGCGGCTCACCATGATGTTGTTGATCACGGACTGGAGCCGGTTCTGCATGGCGCCGAACTCGGAGCGGATGGCCGTCACGGTGTTGAGCGCGTTGTCGAGGGCGCCCAGGCTGTTTTGGGCCATGGGCTTCTCGGCGATGTTGGCCAGGTTGATGCCCAGGGCGACGACGTTGACGTCTGCGCCGTGGGCGTCGAACAGTTTGATCCGGTCCACCATGGGATTGTTCTTGGTGCCGATTTGCACCTCGAAGGTCGAACCCGTGCCGTTCAACAGCGGAACGCCGTTGAACTTGGTGCTCTGTGAGATCCGGTCGATCTCCTCGAGCAGATGTTGAAACTCGTTGTCGAGAAATTTGCGTTCCTGCGGTCCGACGGTGTCGGACGAGGCCTGCACCGCGAGTTCGCGCATGCGGATGAGGATGTTGGAGACCTCTCCCAGCGCGCCTTCGGCGATCTGGACCAGTGAGATACCGTCTTGCGCGTTGCGCTCGGCTTGGCCGAGGCCGCGGAGTTCGGCTCTGAGACTTTCGGAGAGGGCGAGACCGGCTGCGTCGTCACCGGCGTTATTGATCCGCAGACCCGAGCTCAGTCGCTCGAGGGTGGTATCTAGGTTCGTGCGCGTATTGCGCAGGTTTCTCTGCGCAATCAAGGCCGGCACGTTTGTATTGATCCTAAGTCCCACCTGAACCTTCCTCCATGAAGGTCTGTCTCTCGGGCCTATCCATGGCCTCGTCGGTCTGCAGGTTCTAGCCGCTCATCATGAGTGGCTGGGTGAATCTGCTTCCAACACACGCATCGGCGCGTGGTCGGGGGACTTAAATAAAAAAAACGGACCCTGCGGGATTTTCCCACCGGGTCCGTTCTTTAATCTTTCTCGCGGCCCCTCAGGGGGCGGCTGCCTTAGGCGGCTTCGCTGGCCGCGCCCAAGTCCTCTTGCCACAGGTCGTACAGGGTCTTGCCCGCCTGGTTCTTGATCCACTTGGACGCGTGGTCCGGCGGCTCCTGACCCAGGCATTTCTGCGCAAAGGCGTGAATCGTGATCGCTTCGCTTTTGCCGACGGTCACTTTGAATTCGTGGTTCGGCATTTTGGTGACGGTGCAGGTCTGCTTTGGATCGCTGACGAAGCAGAGGGTTTCACCTTCTTTAATGAGTCCGTGGTGCACCAGGTTCGTGAGGTCGAATTTCTTCTTGTTCTTGGACACGCGGTTCCCTCCCACCTTGCCTATCGGAAGAAACTGCCCGGTGTTAAGGTATTGTTGGATCATGGCTGAAAAGACTGGGATTTTTTCGGGCGAGTTTCGCGAGGTCACGGCGGATGCCGCGGGGCCCCTGCTCGACCGCTGCTTTCCCGTACGGCCGGGATTTCATTTCTTTGACGATTTTCCGGTTTGGGGTCCGCTGGGGCCCAAGGGTGCCAAGAAACTCTTTGGGTGGAGCCCTTCACCCGGCGCCGCCCCGGCCGCGTGTGCCGGCGCCCGCATCGCCGAATTGAGACTGGCGGCTGGGCAAAAAACTCTCCGCACGGGGATCGTGGGGGCGGTGGCGACGGATCCCCAATATAGAGGACGGGGCTTGGCCTCGGCCGCCGTGGAGAGCGCTCTGCGATGGCTCGACGCCGAGGGATGCGCCCTGACCCTTCTTTGGGGCTCGGAGCACGACCTCTACCGTCGGTTTGGGTTTGAGCTTTGCGGCGAGCAGGGCCGTACGCTCTTGGCCGCGCTGAAAACCAAAGAAGAGCCGGGGTGGAAGATCGCCGAGGGTTGGCAGCCCACGATCTGGAATCTGTCGACCCGCCGGTCCCTCGGGCTGGCTCTCAGGCCCGAGGACGAAGGATGGTATTCGGGTCATCGGGGGACCCGCTGGTTCGTTGCCACCGGCCCCCGAGGGGCGCACTCCTTTGCGGCGCTGGGGCGGGGCATGGATCTCAGTGGCTACGTGCACGAGTGGGGGGGCGCGGACGCCGGTGTGCGGGCGATCTTCGCGGAGATCGCCCGTCTCGAAGGCGACGCCCAGATTCTTTACCGGCCGGGCGGCCTGAGGGATCTGGGGCTCGGTGAGCCCGCCGGTGCGGCCCGGGAGTTTCTCTGCATGGCGCGCATTTCGGATCCGGCGGGCGTGGCGGCGGTTCTCGGAGGCCCGGTGCAGCGGTTAGGCTTTGAGATCTCGGCCTCGGGTTACTGGAAGGTCACGTGGGGCGGGAGCGCCATCGGCGAGGTTCCGACCACGGAGCTTGCGCGATTGTTCTTTGGCCCGGCGCCCGCGATCGAAGAAGCGCAACTC
>DATJFU010000345.1:0-3869 GCA_035495495.1 Bdellovibrionota bacterium | reverse complement strand
CGAAGCATGAGGTGATGTCCGTCGAGGGCCAGAAAGATCAACATGGCCAGCGTGGTATGGATCTGGGCCACGACCTGGCTCTGGCTCTCCTGGTGCGGGTCGTACTGGCTGGCCATGGCAAAACCCATGTAGTTACCCGCGAGGTTGCCGCCCGCTTCGACCGCCATGAAGAGCATGCGGGCCGCGAACCCCATCGCCAGCCCGAACAGCGCCTCGACGGCGGTGACCGACAGGATTCCACCCGAGGTCGATCCCCATACCGTGGCCGCCTGGGGCGAGACCTTTCCGGTCGCGACGAGAACGGGATAGAGCATCGCCGAAAGGGTCAGCGCGAGAAGGACCTTGACGGGCGCGGGCACGACCTTGTCGCCGATCCAGGGCAGGACCGCGACCAGGGTCCCGTATCGCACGAGGACCGCGAAGAAAGTCAGGATCTGGTTTTGATCCAGATCAAACAGATTTCCCATCAGCGGATCCACTCGCCGGCGTTACCCAGCACCTCAGTGGCGTAACCGCCCATGATCTTGAGCATCCAGGGGCCCAGGATCACCAGAACCAGGACCACCGCGACCATCTTTGGGATGAACGTCAGGGTGGCTTCGTTGATCTGCGTGATGGCTTGGAGAACGCTGACGATGATACCGATGACCATCGCGGCGATGAGAAGTGGGGACGCGAGGTAGATCGTCGTCTTGATGGCTTCACTTCCAATCGACATCACCATTTCTTCGGTCATTTAAGCCTCCATCACCCAAAGCTCTTGATCAGACTGCCCACGATCAGGTCCCAGCCGTCCACCAGCACGAAGAGCAGGATCTTGAACGGCAACGAAATCATCATGGGCGGCAGCATCATCATGCCCATGGCCATCAGGACGCTCGCCACGACCATGTCGAGCACCAGAAACGGAAGGTACAGCATGAATCCCACCTGAAACGCGGTCTTGAGCTCGCTGATGACAAAGGATGGGATCAGCACGTGGGTCGGAACCTCATCGCGGTTCTTGGGCTTGGCCGACTTGGCCAGCGATAGAAAGAGCTCGAGGTCCTTTTCGCGCGTCTGCGCGAACATGAACTGACGGATGGGCGCCTCGGCGTTGGCAAAGGCCGTGGGCTGGTCGATCTTCTCGGCCAGGTACGGCTGCACGGCCTCGGCCTGGATCTTGTCCCACGTGGGGGCCATGACAAAGAAAGTCAGAAAGAGCGAAAGCCCCACGATGAGCTGGTTCGGGGGCATCTGCTGGGTTCCGAGCGCCTGGCGGACAAAGCTCATGACCACTACGATGCGCGTAAACGACGTCATCATGATGAGGATTGCGGGGGCCAGGGTCAGCACCGTGAGCATGATCACGATGCGCAACACCGAGACCAGATCCGCGGGTTTCTGCGAGTTTCCGAACGACAGGCTCAGGGAGGGCAGCGTGATCCCGGAGGTTCCGGGTATGTACCCGCCCTGCCCGTCGGCGTGGGCGGCCCACGGAACCACCGCTGCGGCCAAGGCCAAGAAGGCAAAGGCAACCAGCCAGCCGCTCCGCCGGCGGCGCGCGAAACTTGATCTGGCGACGGCTCCAAGACTCACAGGGACTTCATCCCCTCGATCCTGCGGCGGATGGACTCACGGACGGGGTTGGCCGCCGGCTTCTGCCCCGCGGGACGGGCGGTCTGCGGGGGTTCCTTGAGGGTCGTGGCCCGGCTCATGCTCTCGGGTTTGAGCGAGCTCGGGCGGAGGGTCTCGTCTTCGAGAAACTCGGCAAAGGCGGCGGGACCACCCGCCTCGGCGCCGTCGCCCATGCTCGACGAACCCATCTTGGCCATGAGGGCGCCGGTCAAGGGGCCGTACTTCTGCTTGCCCTGACCTTTGACCGGCTCGTCATCCTGGAACTCGGTGATCAGGTTGATCGCGTCGTTCGAGCATCCGAGGACCAGGAGTCGGCCCTTGACCTTGACCAGCATCAGGTTGCGCTTCTGTCCCAGGGACTGGGTCGAGACCACTTCAAAGTCCCGGTCGCGGGTGATGCGGGCGAGGCCGCGCGGAAGCTTGATCTTGCCACGGAGGCGCCGGGAGGCGATCGCGACGCAACCGAGAAACGCCAGCATGACCGCGAGCCATCCAAAGGCCTTGAACGGGCTGGGCAAGGGCTTGCCGTCGGCCAGGGGCTGACTGGACGTCTGTTTGTGGGCGGAGTCCGAGTGGATCGGAAACGCGGTCAGCGGTTGCTGGGCGGGGGCACCGGCCGTGGGGGCCAGCACCTTGTCGAGGAGGCGCTGGCGGTCCGAGTCCGAAAGGGCCTGGGCGGCCGTGACGGGCTTGGAAGACTGCACCGAGATCGTGTCCTGAATGATCTTTTGGCCGCCCACCTGCACGGTGAGGACCTTGCCGTGGGAGTCGATCTGGGTGTTCTTCTCGTAGTGCGAGGCGTCCCCGTCCATCGTCAAGCGGATCCGGACGGTGCCCGGCGTGTACTGGTATGCAAAGATCCGGTTCACGTTGGCGTCCTTCACGGCCAGGACCTTGGCCGGGTACACGGACGCGTTTTTGACGGTGATCTGGATGATGTTGCGGACGTACTCGGTGCGCACGTCCCGGGTTGGCACGTCCTGGTCAAAGAGAAGGGCGACCTGGTTGCCGGTCACCTGCACGTTGCGCAGGGTCACCTGGCCGCCCAGCGCGCGAACCGGCGCCAGGCAAACCAAAGCGGCGATGAATAGCAGCGAATACCCGTACTTCATTCGGCCCTCCTGGCCTCCGGTACTTCCCTGGACATCCTGTCCTGGGATTTCCCTTACTTAAGCTGTTCGATTCGCTCCACGGGCGAGATGATGTCGGTCAAGCGGACGCCGAACTTTTCGTTCACGACCACGACCTCTCCACGAGCCACGAGTTTCTCGTTCACGAGGACTTCGAGGGGCTCGCCGGCGAACTTCGAGAGTTCCACCACGGAGCCCTGAGCAAGCTGGAGAATGTCACGGATCGCCATCCGTGAGCGGCCCAGCTCGACCGTGACCTTGAGCGGAATGTCGAGGATGAAGTCCAGGCTGTGCACGGGCGCCTGCTCATCTCCGGGTTTTGCCTTGAGGGCGCCGCTGCCGCCGCCACCCCCCGCGGACGCGCCGGAGGCACCGCCCGAGGCGGCTCCCCCACCCTGCATCGCCGGCGCTTCGGCCGCGGACGCCAGGGCCGCGCCGATATCCCCCATGTCTTCTCCACCCAAAGGTGACGTCGCCTCATCCACCATATAGCTCTCCTAGTCCTACTCTTCTTCGATCGGGCGCGTGATTTGAACGGCACGCTGACCCCTCGAAATGCCAAAGAAACACTTAAACTTCTGCACGCCTTCGACCTTAACCTCGAGCTCACCGTCCGCGTCCTGGCTCAGGGGAATGATGTCGCCCACATTGAGATTGACCAGGTCGCCCACCGTGATCTGTGCTTCGCCCAGGTTCACCACCACGCCCACCTGGGCGTTCTGGAGGTGCTCCTCGAGCATGCTAGTCCACTCCTTGTCAGCCCGCTCGGACTCGGTCTGAAAGGACGCGTTCAGCTTGTTCTTGATGGGCTCAATGGTGGAATACGGAATCACCAGGGCGATCGTGCCGCTGGCGTTCTCGAGTTCCACCTCGAAGGTCGTTGAAATGATCACGTCCGACGGAGGAACCACGCCCACGAACTGGGGGTTCACTTCGGTACGGACAAACGAGATGTCGGTCTTGTGAACCGGGCCCCAGGCCTCTTCGAGATCCTCGATGGCCAGGTCCATGACCTTACGCATGATCGAGAGCTCGATGCGCGTAAATTCCTTGCCCTCGATCTTGGTGTAGGGCCGGTCGGTCCCGCCAAAGTAACTGTCGACCAGGGCGTAAGCGAGCTTG
>DATJFU010000344.1:0-7579 GCA_035495495.1 Bdellovibrionota bacterium | reverse complement strand
TCCGCGCCAAGAGGGTGGCCTCGCATAGCGCCAACGCTCGCCCCGCGATCTTGCCGGGTCAGACGCTGCCGGACCACTTTCTCGACGGAAGCGGAGACACGCTCGTGGGAATGGCGGGACTCATGCCCATCTACTGCCAGGTGGGTTTTCCCGCCCCCGGGACCGGCCGCCAGCGGGCGGCGCTTCTCTCCCATGATTTCATGAGCCAGCAGCTGCCCCACGTGCTTCAGGACACGTCCGTCAGCCGGGACTGCAAGCGGCAGATTCTGAACTCATACCTGGATGGCTTGGCCGAGATCCAGGG
This sequence comes from Bdellovibrionota bacterium, assembly GCA_035495495.1. Classification (GTDB taxonomy): domain Bacteria; phylum Bdellovibrionota; class UBA1018; order UBA1018; family JADZFF01; genus JADZFF01. The sequence goes on along the minus strand of DATJFU010000344.1, from coordinate 7,275 downwards.
CCGGTGCGAAGACACACCGAGACCGTCTTACTGCGCCGACGTCATCTCCGGGACGACCACCGCGGTCCGTGATCTCTTCTCGGCCTTCGCGGGCAGCGGACGCCTCGGGGGGCTGGACGGCCACGGCGACGAGGTCGCGGCCTGCGTGGCCGCCTCGCATGACCCCGCCGCGGCCTTGCGGGACATTCAGATGTCCTTGAGTCTGGTGGGCCGCTGCGTGCAGCTGAGTTATCCGCCAGGCGAGTCGCGCGTGATCTCGGGTGACGGTTCAGACTCACCCACGCGCATCGAGCAGAGGTACCGTCTCACCCGGACTGGGGCCTCCAGCTACAAGGTGGAATTCAACCTCCACTTCACGCCGGAGGAGCAACGGGCGGCCATCGAAACCCGGGTTCGAGGTTGCCTCACGACGAGCAATGCCGCCTTGCATGGGGAGAACGGGCGCACGCTGGAGATGGTGCTCAATACGACGGACACCGACATTCCACAGAAGAACATCACCGTCATGTCCTCGACCGAACACCGATCCAACTCTGGAGAGTGGAACCCTTCGATCAACTGCAACACGATCACCCACGAAATGTTGCACCTGACCGGGCTCGTGGACGAGTACCAGGAGCAAGCCGACGGGGTCATCTACAATGCCTCGACGGGAGAATCCCGCCACGTGAGTAACTTTGGGGCGGGTGCTGGGTCTGGAGAGACCTTCTTGCTGGCGCAGAGTTGCAGGGCCATCGGTCCCTCGAACTCGATCATGTCCCACCAGGATGATGCCTTCAATGAGGTGAACAATCGGAGAAGGGCGTCGCTGCTCTTCAATGGTCAGTTTGACGCCATCACCCAGCCCGGGTGCGAAAAGAACCGGCGGTACTACCGTTGCGCGGGCTACGCGTACCAGACCAGCGCCAACAATATGGGCGCCGGATGCGAGGCCGGAAGGCCAGAATCCGGCTGTTCAGGTGCCGCTTGGCTCCAGGGCGGAGATCATTGATAACTGGGGAATGAAGGTCTTCTCGTTTCTCCTTCTCCTCGTGTCGTCCCCTGCCCTCGCCGCTGACCCTCCACTCAGCGTCACCGCGTTCCGTGACCTGCCCTCCGGGCGTGAACAGATCACACTCGTGTTCAGGGGAGATCAGGTCGAGCTCGTGGCCAACTCGGACTTTCTGGTTCCGTCGGGCCCGTTCTCCCGGGTCGAGCGGGTCATCGGCCTCTTTTATACGGCAAAGCAAGGCTGGTACGCCGACGCCGAGACGGAGGTGAGCGAAGCAGGCGACCTGATCGCCAAGCACAGCGAGCCCCGCAAGAAGCTCAAGGAGAGGGTCAAACGGGGCGCGGGCGCCGCGGGCAGCATCCTCTCCGAGGGCCCCCAGCCCCACACCGTGAGGGTGTTTGTGCGCGAACAGGAGCTGACCCAGGGAACCGACGACTACAACCAGCTCAGGGACCTCCTCAGCAAGGCGCAGATGCGCATCGCGGACTGGAAGGCTCAGGACGGGATCGCCGTGCAACCCGTGGGCCCCGACCGGCTCCGCATCCGTCCCCTCGGCATGAGTCAGGCACAGGGAGGCACCCTGGAGACGGCAAAACTGGGATGCCCGAGAAAACCCAAAGAAGAGGTCCGTTGCGCCGTTCCCGGCTACGGCTCGGTCTGGCTCAGGCCTTAGGTTCCAAACCATTAGCTTCTAAAGAGAGCGAGCTTGCCGTGGATCGGCTTGCCCGGCAGGACTTCTTGCGGATCGATGGGCTTTGCCCCGCGGCGGATCTCGTAGTGCAGATGGGGACCGGACGACCGTCCCGTTGAGCCCGAAAGCGCGACGCGCTGACCTTCTTTGATCTTCTGCCCTTCTCGCACGAGGGGCTTGGATAGGTGGGCATAGACGGTGAAAAGCCCGCCCTCGTGCTTGAGCACCACCATGTTGCCGTAACCGCCGATCCGCTTGCCGGCGTAGACGACCTGTCCCGGCGCCGATGCCCGCACGGGCGTACCGCTCGCGGCCCTGAGGTCGATCCCCTCGTGGTAGCCATGCTCGCGCTCACCGAAGGCCGAGGTCACGCGCACGTCTTCGAGGGGCCAAATCCAGCTCTTGACCCGCCCGCCGGCAAAGGCCACGTCACCGGTTGAAGCTTTTTCGAGCGGTTGCGACGGGCGAGTACCCAGACCCGCGCCCTGGAGATCCGCCAGGCGATCCAGAAGCCCCTTGCGGCCCGAGTCGACGGGTTGAATCTTGGTGAGATGCGCGCAGCCCGTCAGGGCCACGAGGAGCGCTACTCCCGCCACCCCTCTCCACCGAGCAACCGCCATCCTTGGCGCCGCCCCCATGGCTTCAGTTCTCCGCCGCTGGCGTCCAGTGGCGGGCCAGCTCCCGAAAGTATTTGGGATCCGTGCAGTCGAGCTGAAGGGGCGTCAGCGAGACGTATCCCTCGCTCACGACCTGGCAGTCAGAGCCTTTGATCTTGTGAAAGCCGCGGTAGTTGCCGCCCACCCAGTAGTAGGGCCGTCCGCGGTGGTCCAGTCTCTCGATGATGTCGCCGCCGTAATCCTGAAACCCCTGCTTGGCGACCCTGAAGCCTTTGATCTTCTTCTTGGGCACATCCGGCACGTTGACGTTGACCAGGGTGCCGCGGGGCATGTCCTTCCAGTCCAGCTTCTTGATCACGTCCACGAGGACGTCGCCCGCCGTCCTGAAGTGCAGCGCTTTGTCCTCGACCCTACGGTGGAAGTTCGTCGAAAGACTCACGGCAAAGGCGGGGATGCCCATGATGCAGGCCTCGCGCGCCGCCGAAACCGTGCCGGAGTAAAACGTGTCCTGCCCCAGGTTGGCGCCGCGGTTGATACCCGACACCACGAGGTCCGTCTTGCCCTTCATGACCTTGCGGAGCCCCAGATAGACGCAATCCGCCGGCGAGCCGCTGACACCGTAAAAACCGTTGGGGAGTTTCATCAGACGCAGCGGCTTGTGCAGGGTCAGGTTATGACCGCTGGTGCTCCGCTCCTGCATGGGCGCCACGACCGTGACGTGCCCCACCTTTTTGAGGGCGCGGTGGAGAATCTCCAGCCCGGGGGCGAGAACTCCGTCGTCGTTGCTCAAGAGGATGCGCATCGCTTGGATTGTACACCCGCCGTTTTCAGGTTCCCAGCCCCCCCAAGGCCTGACCCACCGGTCCGAACCCCTCACCCGTCAGATTGATGTTGAAGTCGATCGACCAATCCTGCCGGCGGTCGACGGTCTGGGAAACGCTCAGGTTGAGGCGAAAGCACCGGCCCAAGGGTTGCCAAAGCAGGCTTCCGCTCACGGACAGTAACCGTTGGTTGAGGAGATCGTACGACGCGCTCAAGGCCGGCATCCAGTTGTCGTTGAGGGAGTACGTGAGGGTGCCGCTCAGGTTGTGGGTGTTGGCGTTCACCCGGTTCCACGTGTGGCTGATCGAAAAGCTCCGCTCAAAGCGCAGGATCTCCTGGTGCAGGGACTTTTCGAGGATGTAGGTCAAGCTACTCGACACCGCGTGGGGAGACGGGTTCGGAAAGGCGCTCGACCCCGACCCCAGGATCTTCTCGAGGTCCGGGTAGTAGTAGTACTGCGACGTGAGCGACAGGCGGTCGAGTTTGACGCCGAGATAGGCCTCGAGCCGCGAGAACGGCGCGCGGATGGTCTCGTCCTTGTCGAACTCCAAGAAGTCCACGGTCTGCCCCGCCCGAAAGTCGACAAACTGTTGGTACATGGGCTCGGCATCGTCTTCGGCCGCCCGTTTTCGGATCAGCTGCGTCGAAACCGCGTAGGTCAGGGAGTTGCCCAGGGGGACAAAGTAGTTCACCAAGCTCGGGCTCCGGCCGAACGGAACGAGGTCCTGGTTATCGAATACGTAGCCGTTTCGATATTTGACCTGGCTCAGAAACGGGTGATTGGGCTCCTGAATGATCGGGATGCGTGAGTACGAGATCTGCGGCTGGATGACGTGCTTGATCTTGGGAATCTTGGGATCGTCCGTGTCGTACACCTTCTCCATGGTCAGACTCGCGAGGGCCCCGAGCCGGAGATAGCCCCTCTCCAGGTTGGGCAGCGCCTCGTGAAAATTGTAGAAGTACGTGCGGTACTCCGCCGACGGGACCACGGAGATGCGGTCCCAGAGGTGGAACGTCGTGTAGAGAGACGGCGTGATCGAGGTTCTGACCGCCTCGCGCACCGGATCGACCCCCGGCACCGGCGGCGTCGCGGGGCCCAGGCACGTGGTGCTCCCCGACGTCGCGCAGGTGTCGCTGTCAAACGGGCCGGCGGGCCGCAGAAAGTCGTCCAGGCCCAGGTTCAGACCCACGGAGACGGGGCCGCCGAACGGGCGCGTGTCGTTGAGATTGACGGCGACCTTGGGATAGTCCTGGACGGTACGCCCGTCAAAGCCCAGGGGATCGTCAAAGTTCAGCAGGTTTCGGTAGCGGCGCGCGGCGATGTACGCGCTGACTCCCGGCGCCTGTTTCGAGAGCGAGAGATCCGAGGCCAGGACCGGCTCCTGCCGGCCCGGGATCGAGTCCTCGCTTCCGAACTCGACGGGATACAGGTTGTCGCTCACCTCATAGACCCGGAGCTTCTCGTCGATGGACCACGGCAGCTGCTGGCGCTGCAGGAGCTTGCCCGCCCAGCGCGTGTCCGTCGGCGAATCCAGGGTGCGGTCATGGGTATAGAAAAAATTCGCCGTCGCGCTGCTTTTGGGACCCAAGGAATAGCGGCCCTCCCACTCCCCCCGAATACCCCGGCGCCCGAAGTAGCCCGCGCCAAAGGTCATGTCCGTGCTCCTGCCGATCGCCCAGAAAAAGGGCAGAAGCACGCGGAACCCGTGAATCGTCGAGCTCCCGAGCCGGGGAAACAGAAGGCCGGTCTGCCGCTGGGACTTGATGGGAAGAATGGCGTAGGGCAGCCAGAAGACGGGGGTGCCCTTGAGGTTGGCCGTCACCCCCGACATGTAGGCGTAGCCCTCGACCTGGAGGTCCACGTCGTTGCCGCTGAAGGACCAGCTACCGGGGCAATCCCGGCACGTGGTGTACACCGCCTCGTGCGTGAGAAACCGCCCCTCACCGAGCTTGTTGATGCGCTCACCCTCGAGCTGAAACCGCCCGTTGGTCACCCGGCCCGCGACGATCGTCCCCGTGCGCGTGTCCAGGTTGAAGTGCATCTCCTTGGCCTCGATCAGCGTGTCGGACGCGCGGTAGGTGCACTTGCCGAATGCATCCAGCGTGCGGGAGTTGAGGTTGAGGGTGATGCGCTCAGCCTCGATGGTCTCGCCCGGCTGGCTCACGCGGGCGCTCCCCACCAGGGTCACGAGGTCCTTGCGGCGATCCCAGACGGTGTGCTCTGACGACCAGTGGAGCGGCTTGCTGTCCACGTCGGCCGCGTGGGTGGAATTCGGGCATAGGCCCGCCCACGCGATGAGGACGGCGAAAGCCGCGGACCTCAAATGCCGTCGGGAAAATTGCAGGTGTTCTGTCCCAGGCGGACCATCCATCTTCGAAGCTCGTGCGGCAGGTGCTTGCGGGGTACGATCCGGTCCACGAAACCGTGTTCCAGTAGAAATTCGCTGCGCTGAAATCCCTCGGGGAGGGACTGGCGGATGGTCTGCTCGATGACCCGGGGGCCGGCAAAGCCGATGAGGGCCTTGGGCTCCGCCAGAATCACGTCGCCGAGCATGGAAAAGGACGCGGCCACCCCACCGGTGGTGGGATCGGTCAGAATCGAAATGTAGGGCAGGCCCTCGTTGCGCATCTTCTGGATGAGCCCGGAGGTCTTGGCCATCTGCATGAGGGACAGGATCCCCTCCTGCATTCGGGCACCGCCGGAGGCCGAGACGATGACGGCGGGCAGGCGCTCTTCGAGCGCGCGCTCAAAGAGAAGTGCGACCTTTTCGCCCACCACGACACCCATGCTACCGCCCATGAACTTGAACTCGAAAACGCCCAGGTGATAGGGCACGCCGCCCAGGACCGTCTTACCCACGACGAACGCGTCGCCCAGGCCCGTGCTCTGGGCCGCCGAACGGAGACGGTCCTTGTAGGGCTTGATGTCGTCGAACTCGAGCGGATCGGTCGAGACCAGGCTCTCGCCGTACTCGTCAAAGCACGGCACGGACCAGTTCTGCGCGGCGCCCGCGTCGGCGACGGCGCCGTTGCGATGGCCCACCTCGAGGGTGTTGCGATCGCTCAGGAGCGCGATCCGCTCGGTGGCCGCCATCCGAAAATGGTGCTGACACTCGGGACAGACCTGGAGGTTTTCTTTGAGGACGCGGGTCTGGAGAATCTCGGCGCAGCTGGGACACTTGACCCAGAGGCCTTCGGGCACCTTGGAGGTGCGCTGTCCCGCTGTTTTAATGCGGGGCGTCTTTAAGTCATCAAACCAGGACATTCCGCACGGAACTTAACCCGCCGGGCTCACCCGCGCAAATCGAAAGGCATTGAAAGATAAGGGGCTTCGGCGCGCTTTAGGTGCCGGTCTTGACCGGATGTTCGTTAGTCGCCAGATCGGGGTCGGCCTGGGCGTCGTGGCCGCCGGAACCCTTGCCCATTTTTTCGTGCTTAAAGGCCTCCAAGAAGGCCGTCACGACCCGGGGGCAGAACTGGATGCCGGCGTTTTTGGCGATCTCGTCCCGCGAGAACGTGGGATCGAGCCCCTTGCGGTACGGGCGGGTGCTCACCATCGCGTCATAGGTGTCGGCCACGGCCACGATCCGGGCGATCAGGGGGATCTCCTCGCCCTTGAGGCCCAGGGGGTAGCCCTTACCGTCCCAGCGCTCGTGGTGGAATCTCATGGCCCCGACGACATGCTGCAGGCTTTTGACCCGCTTCATGATCTGGTAGCCGAGCTCCGGGTGTTGCTTCATGACGGGCCATTCGTACTCGTCGAGGGCCGCCGGCTTCTTGAGGATCTTGTCCTCGATCCCGATCTTGCCCACGTCGTGGAGCACGGCACCCATGCGGACCTGCTCGAGCTCCTCGGGAGTCAGGTCCATATACTTGGCGATGCACATCGAGTAGTAGACCACCCGCTTGGTGTGGCCACCGGTGTAACGGTCCTTTTTCTCGATGGCCTCGGCCAGGGCCTCGACGGTGTCAAAGAAGCTGAGCTTGAGTTCGGCGTACAGCTGCGAGTTCTCGACGGCGATCGAAACCTGGTTGCCCAGGGAGTGAAAGATGTCGAGGTCTCCCCCCGTGAACTTACCGGACTTGCTGGTCCCGCCGCCGACGCTCGGGAGCTTGTTCAAGGCCTGGAGGACCCCGATGACCTTGCCCCGGGC
>DATJFU010000343.1:0-3052 GCA_035495495.1 Bdellovibrionota bacterium | reverse complement strand
TAGGGCGCAAGCTTGGGCTTGATGCTCGCGGCAAAACGCATGGTCGAGGCTTTGGCGTTGTTGGTCTGCAAGAAAACGAACGCGTTGCCCGTGAGTGAGAACGCGAGGGACGCCCCCACGCCGACGTGCCACCGGTCGGCGATCTTGCCGCCCAAGCCCAGCTGTACCTGGGGCCGCTGCGTGCGCGCCCGGTACATGACGTACTCGGGAACATAGGCCTCGCCCGTATCCAAGTACGCGAGCTGATCGAGTGGGAAAAAGATGGCCGTGCCGAACGTGATGTTGTGAAACTCCGGAAAGAGAACGAGGGTCGCCCCGACCTCTTGCCCCAGGGTATCGCGGTAGCCGGTGTCCACGTCACCCGTGCGGTCCTTGTCGGAGATGGCTTTGTTCTCGATGACGACGTTGTGGATGGGCGTGAACATGGGCCGATCAAAGGCGAGACCCCACGAAAGCTGCAGGCGCTTGTCGCGCTGGGCGCCGAGCTCAGCGGGGTTGGAGTACGCCGCGAAGGCGCCCGATCCCCAGGCCACGCCGGCGCCACCCAGGGCGGCGGTGCGGGAGCCGAAACCTTGGAGGTCGCCCAGGTTGGCCATGGCCGCCGAGGGCAAAAACACCAGCAGGGATGCGGCCACCGCGCTCCGAATCCGGATCATTTGGATCATGTGAGGCGGTCTATCACCCCTCGACGGCGGACGCCAGAAGGGCCTGCCAGTCGGGCCAATCCAGGGCTTGGGCGCGGAGGGTTCCGTCCACTTTGGACCGGACGAGGGCCTGTTTCCAGGGTTCTTGAGCGAAATTGGAACGGAGCATCTTTCGCCGTTGGGCAAAGGCCGTCTTGATCAGCCGCTGCCACAGCTCTGGATGCTCGGCCGATCCCTGGATGCGGGGCTCGGCGCGCCTCCTGAATCGCAGAACCTCCGAATTGACCTTGGGCGGGGGCTTAAAGGCGCCGGGTGGAACGAATTTGATCCGGTCGATGTCCCAGAAGTTCTGCGCCCAGACCGAGAGGCTGCCGCGGTCCGAGTCGCCGGCGGGGGCCCGAAACCTTCTACCGACCTCGGCTTGAAACATGAGGACCGCAAAAGGCACGTGGGGTCCGGCCGCGAGCAGGCGCTGCGCGATGGCGGTGCCCGCCGAGTACGGAAGATTGGAGAGGACGGCCACCGGCGCTGGCTCAGACCAGGTGGAATCCGGCGCGTCCATGAAATCGCCTTCGACCACGGACCAGCCCTTGCCCTCGGCCCGTTCGCGCCATCCGGACGCGATGTCCCGGTCCCGCTCAAAGAGGCGGAGGGCCGGAGGATTTGGCCCCCAGTTCTCCCAAGCTTGGAGAAGCGGGTCCGTGAGGGCGCCGCCGCCGGGCCCGATTTCGACCAGGCTCTTGGCACCCAGTGCCCGCGCTCCCTGCAAGAAGGCATCGAGGGTCTCGCGGATGACCGAGGCGTCCTTGAGAAAGTGCTGCCCAAAGGCGCGCCGCTTGCGCTCGCCCGAGAACGGCCGCTTGGGCGATGACTCACGCATCGGCGGTGGCCCTGGCGTTGAGGGTGAGCGCCTGCGCGGGCTCGAGGTATTGATTTTGGAGAAACCTAAACGCCCCCGCCGCCGCGATCATGGCGGCGTTGTCCGTGCAGTACTCCGGCAGCGGAAACAGCGCGGGCACGCCGAGATCGCGGTTGAGGCGTTCGCGCAGGCGGCGATTGGCGGCGACGCCACCCACGACCGCGAGTCCCCGGCAGCCGAACTTTTCGACCGCGAGGCGCATCTTGCTAAACAGGGCGTCGACGATGGCCTCTTGGATGGAGGCGCAGAGATCGGCGATGTGCGGTTCGATTCCACCCGGCCTCGACTCGAGGTCCCGCACCAGGAGTGCCACCGCCGTCTTGAGTCCGCTGAAAGAAAAATCGAGGATCGCCTTCTGTGGCAGGGCGCGGGGCAGATCAAACGCCCGCGGGTTGCCGCCCTCACTTCCGCGGTCGATGAGCGCGCCGCCCGGGTACGCAAAGCCCATGAGCTTGGCCGTCTTGTCAAAGGCTTCGCCCGCGGCGTCGTCGCGCGAGCTCCCGACCAGGGAGGATTTCAGAAAGTCAGGAGCCCAGGTCTCGGGGGGGCCCTGCACGACGTGCAGCTGCGTGTGCCCACCGGATACCACGGCGAGGATCATCGGATACGCCGGAGGCGGCCCCGCCTTCTGCCCCAGCCACAGGCTCGCGCAGTGGCCTTCGAGGTGGTGCACCGGGATGAGTGGAATTTTGAGCGCGTAGCTCAGGGCCTTTGCCGCCGTGACGCCCACGAGGAGCGCGCCCATGAGGCCCGGACGGGTCGTGACGGCGATGGCCGAGAGGTCGGAGAAACCGACCTCGGCGTCCGCCAGTGCGCGGGTGAGCATGGGCTGCAGGGTTTCGAGGTGGTTACGCGATGCGATCTCGGGCACGACTCCGCCGTAAGGCTGGTGCAAGGCGATCTGCGAGAAGGTGGCGACTGAGAGGACGTCGAGGCGGGGACCGGGTCCCACCCTCAGCACGGAGGCGCTGCACTCGTCGCAGGAGGTCTCGATGCCCAGGATCAGCCGGGCGGAGGGGATCGACATTCGCCCCTGGGTTTACTCGGTTTTATCGGGAGGGCAAGCGATCAGGGCCTTTTTCTGCGCGAGGAGGCCATCGATCAGGCGGCCCCCCTTGTCGTACCAGGCGGGGGCCCTTTCGGGCGTATGGCACTTTACGCAGACCTGGGCGGCGTCAACCGCCTTGGAGATCGGGGCCCCAAAGGGGTGGTCGCGGCCGGGGCCGTGGCAGGTCTCGCACTGGACGGGGGCCCAGGCATGCCGAAACGTCGAGACCGCCGCGTGGTAGGCGGTGGGCTCTGGATCGGTCGGCAGGATCTTGGCCGTGTCATCCAGGGACGAGGCGCCGTGGAGGCCGTGGAGCCAGGCGGCCATGGTCTCGGGGTCCAGCCACTCGCTCTTCTGGTTCTCGTCCTTGGTGTCGACCCGCTCGGCGATGCGGGTGACGTCGTCGAACCCGTCCTTCTCACCCAGGGCCAGGGTGTGGCA
>DATJFU010000342.1:0-7575 GCA_035495495.1 Bdellovibrionota bacterium | reverse complement strand
TCTCCGAGAAGGCATCGCGAGCCGACACGTCGATCTATGAAGCGATCCGCGCCGAAAAAGGTGAGTGGTCGGGACCAGGGCTCCCCGACGGAACCGATCTCTCCCGCAGCCGGATCCAGGGATTGATCAAAGAGGGGCGGGCCACCGCCAACGGAAAGGCCATCAAGCCGAGCGACCGGCTGGCCAGCGGTACACGGGTCGAACTCAGCGTCCCGGCGCCTCGACCGCTCAAGATTCTCCCTGAAGCATCCCCCATCGACATCCTCTACGAAGACTCGGATCTACTCGTGGTCAACAAGCCACCCGGCTTGACGGTCCATCCCTCCGAACACAGTTCCCAGGGCACGCTCGTCAACCGACTCCTCCACCACGTCAAGGACCTGAGTGGAATCGGCGGCGTCGAGAGGCCTGGGATCGTGCACCGGATCGACAAGGACACGAGCGGCGCCCTGGTCATCACCAAGACGGATCGGGCCCACCAAGGGCTTTCGGCGACCTTCGCAAAGCACGCCATCGAACGAGAGTACTGGGCCCTCGTCTACGGCGTTCCCAAGTGGAAGGGCGAAAAGACCATCGAGGGCACCTTGGGGCGCAATCCCAAGGACAGAAAGAAGATGGCAGCGGACGTGGCGGGCGGACGCCGGGCCGTCACCCGCGTGCGGTGTCTCGAGCGGTACCAGAACTTTGCGTCCTGGGTGTCCGCTCGGCTCGAGACCGGCCGCACGCACCAGGTCCGGGTGCATCTCACCGCGGAGGGGCACTCGCTGCTCGGCGACCCGGTCTACGGCGCGCCGACCTCGCGTTCCACCAAATGGCTCGCGCTCCCCGAGGAGATCCGGGCCGCCGTCTCGGCCCTGCCCGGCCAGGCGCTCCACGCCCGGATCCTCGGCTTTGATCACCCCGTGACGCAAAGGCACATACGCGTCGAAGCCCCCCTCCCCCCCGCCTTGGACTTGCTGTTCCAGGCGTTGGAGAGGTATTCCTCTTCTCAATGAACGCCATCCAGAGCGCCCTCCTCTCCAAGATCGCAGGACTGCGGCATGGCTTTGGGACTCGCCATGAGCCGATCCCCCACGCGGTGGCGGACCTGTGGCTGGAGAGGCGTCCCAAGTGGCGCCAGGTCCATGGCGCGCAGGTCACCGAGGCGCGGGAGCCCCATCAGGAGCTCGGGGACTGCGACGGCATCTGGAGCTCGGCCCACCAGATCCCGGTCGCGGTCCAGACCGCCGACTGCGTCCCCCTGCTTTTCGCCCGCGACGATGGATCCCGCTTCGCGGCGGTTCACGCGGGCTGGAGGGGGACCTATCAGGAGATCGCCGCGGCCGCCTCCAACGCCATGGGCTGCGAAAAAGAGCTCGACCGGTGGCGCGTGGCCATCGGACCGGCCATCCGGGGTTGCTGCTACGAAGTGAGTCCCGAGCTCGTCGCCCAGTTTCGAGAAAAATTTGGGCACTTGGGCGCCGACAAGTTTCTGACGGGACCGCGCCACCTGGATATTCAGGAGATTAATCGGCTTCAGCTCGCCCGACTTGGCTTCCTCCACGTTGAAGTCATTGCGCTTTGTACCCGCTGCACCCGCGACCCGGATGATTCGACCCGCCTTGCGTTCTTCAGCCACCGTCACAAACCTGGCGAAGGAAGGCAGTGGGCGGCCATTTGCCGGAGATGACGCACTGAGTCTATGCGTCAAGATGTTGTTTTAGCCGTCGTTTCAGCCCTTTGAAATCCTCATGAAGCCCTTCCCATGGGCAGATCTGGCCTAAAGCCACCCCCCAGGTGTTCCGATCCGTCCATCAGAGATAGACACCGGAGGGCGCGGTTAGCATGGTTACCAACTACGACGGCGAACAGATCGAAATTCCAAAAAGCCTACCGCTATTGCCCGTACGGGACATTGTGGTGTTTCCGTACATGATCATCCCGCTCTTCGTGGGCCGGGACGCTTCGATCCGCAGCGTGGAAGAGAGTCTGGCCAAGAGCGACCGCCTGATCTTTCTGGCGTCGCAAAAGGACATCGCTGACGAGCATCCCTCGTCCGAAGGCATCTACGAGGTGGGCACGGTCGCCATGATCATGCGCATGCGTAAGCTGCCCGACGGCAGGATCAAGATCCTGACCCAGGGTCTGTGCAAAGCGCGGATCAAAGAGTTCTCCCAGACGGACCCCTACTTTCAGGTGGCCGTCGACAAGATCGAGGAACCCGGCGACGGCGCGGTGGCTGAGACCGAAGCGCTCATGCGCACGATCCGCGAAAAGCTCGAAAAGATCATCGCCCTCGGCAAAGTGCTGTCCCCGGACATCCTCATGGTCCTGGACGACATCAGCTCGCCCGGCCGCATGGCCGACCTCGTGGCCTCGAACCTGGGCCTGAAGGTCAGCGAAGCTCAGGGGCTGCTCGAGACCTACAACCCGGCTGAGCGCTTAAACAAGATCCACGAGATCCTGACCCGCGAGATCGAGGTCCTGACGATTCAGGCCAAGATCCGTTCGCAGGCCAAGGACGAGATGTCCAAGTCCCAGAAGGAATACTTTCTCCGCGAGCAGATCCGGGCAATAAAGTCGGAGCTCGGCGACTCGGACCCCAAGGGCGAGGAGATCGAAGAGCTGCGCGAAAAGATCACCGCGCAGAAGATGCCTTCTGAAGTGGAACAAGAGGCCCTCAAACAGCTCAACCGCCTGGAGCGGATGCACCCCGAGGCCTCCGAGGCCTCCATGCTCCGCACCTACATCGAGTGGCTCGTCGAGACCCCGTGGACCAAGTCGACCAAAGACAACCTCGATCTGGCCCGCGCCAAGGCCATCCTGGATGAGGACCATTACAACCTCACCAAGATCAAGGAGCGCATCCTCGAGTATCTCGCGGTTCGCAAGCTCAAGGACAAGATGAAGGGCCCCATCCTTTGCTTCGCGGGCCCTCCCGGCGTCGGCAAGACGTCGCTCGGCAAGTCCATCGCCCGTGCCCTGGGCCGCCAGTTCGTGCGGATCTCCCTGGGTGGCGTCAAGGACGAGGCCGAAATCCGTGGCCACCGGCGCACCTACGTGGGCGCGCTCCCCGGCCGCGTGATTCAGGGCCTGAAACAGGCCAAGACCAACAACCCCATCTTTGTTCTCGACGAGATCGACAAGCTAGGCAGCGACTTCCGCGGCGATCCCTCGGCGGCGCTCCTCGAGGTGCTGGACCCCGAACAGAACTACTCGTTCCGGGACCACTACCTGAACGTGCCCTTTGATCTCTCGAACGTCATGTTCATCGCGACCTGTAACTCGCTCGACACCATCCCCTCGCCTCTCCGCGACCGGATGGAGATCATCCAGCTTTCGGGTTACACCGAAGAAGAAAAGTTCTTCATCGCCAACAAGTACCTGATCCCCAAGCAGACCAAAGAAAACGGTCTGAAAGAGGACCAGATCGACCTGACCGAAGAGGCCATCCGCACGGTCATCTCGCAGTACACCCGCGAGGCCGGCCTGCGTAACCTCGAGCGCTACGTCGCCACCCTCTGCCGTAAGACGGCCCGCCAGGTCGCCGAGGGCAAGAAGGACCGGACGATCGTGGACCGGGACTGGGTCTACAAGTTCCTGGGCCCAGCGCCCTACACCCGCGAGGACGAGCAGGAGAAGGACGAGGTGGGCATCGCCACCGGCCTGGCCTGGACGTCGGTCGGCGGCGAGATCCTGTACGTCGAGGCCACCACCATGCGTGGCCGCGGTGGAATCATGCTCACCGGCCAGCTCGGTGACGTGATGAAAGAATCCGGCCAAGCGGCCCTGGGCTTGATCCGCTGGCGTGCCCGTGACTTCGGCCTCTCGGAGGACACCTTCTCCAAGACCGACATCCACGTGCACTTTCCGGCGGGCGCCGTCCCCAAAGACGGCCCGTCGGCGGGCATCACGATGGCCACGGCCATCATCTCCCGCCTCATCAACATCCCGGTCCGCAAGGACGTGGCCATGACGGGTGAGATCACCCTGACCGGCCGGGTCCTCCCGATCGGCGGTCTCAAGGACAAGGCCCTCGCGGCCATGCGCCATGGGATCACCAACATCATCATCCCGGACAAGAACCGTAAGGACCTCGAGGACATCCCCGAGGAGTACCGTGAGAAGCTGAACTTCATCCCGGTCAAGACCATCGACGACGTGCTCGACGTGGTCCTCACCAAGAAGATCAAGTCTCTTCCGCGGTCCTCGGGCAAGGCCTCCGGCGGCAGCACGCGCCAGACGGGCAAGCGGATGCCGTCGGCCGCCTCCGGCGAAGTCGCCGCGGCCCTACCGGCCCAGCCCCGCAGCGCCCGCAAAGCCGCGGCCTAGGCCAAGCACGGATTGTCACGACCTTGACGGCCCCCTGAAAAGGGGGCCGTTGTCGTTTTGCGCATTTCTTGCCGCCCCGCTAACATCTCAGGAGGGCCCCGGATGGGCCCTTTTTGGGAGCACAGGGAATGGCGCGAACCGTACTCGTGGTCGATGACGTGGCCTTCGTGCGGCGCACGCTCAGCCAGATCTTGGCCGAAGGCCACTATCAGGTCGTGGGCGAGGCCGAAGACGGCCTGCATGCCGTCGAGCTCTACAACCAGCTCCGGCCCGACCTCGTCACCATGGACGTGGTGATGCCCAAGCTGAGCGGCATCGAGGCCACCCGCCGCATCGTGAAGTTGGATAAAGACGCCAAGGTCATCATCATCTCGGCCATGGACCAGGAGAACCTGGTGATGGAAGCGATCAACGCCGGCGCCAGGGACTACGTCCTCAAGCCCTTCAGCAAAGAGGACGTTCTCAAGACCCTGGAGCACGCCCTCACCGGAGGCGACCACCAGGGCGACCGCCACCTTTCGTCCAAAGAGGCGCCCAAATGAGCGTCGAACTCTCGCGGGCACTCCCCCAGAGCCTGAACTTTTACGAGATGGGGACGCTGGCCCAGTCCAGCGAGGGATCCCTGGACCTCATCCCGGAGACCGCCACGTGCGCGTCTTTTTTCATCAAGGGACTCGATCGAAACGCGTCCCTTCACGTGTTCTTCGAGACTGAGCTCGGTGAGGACGCCTCGGCCATCGTCGAGGCCGGAAACGTCCTCGCCAGCCGGCTCGCGGGCCGCCTTTCGGCGATTCCCTCACCGCCCGCGTTGAGCACGGGGCTCACCGCCACGGCCGTATTGGGGGCGCTCTCGGCCGATCATTCGGAGGCCCGGGTTCTCAGGTACGTTCTCAAGCTGGAGGGCGCGGGCGAAAAGATCTTGGATGTGGTCGTCGCCCAGTCCGCGGATTCCACCCAAGAGGATGCCCATGCTTAGCCTGGCCTGGAAGCTCATCAAGCTTTCGGCGCTGATCGCGCTCGTTCTCGTGGCGGGGATTTGGATCCGGTGGAATGGGGTTACCCTCTCGGATCACGTCAAAACCGGAATGGCTCAGGCGGAGCGGCGGCTCGAGGAGCCGGACGCCAGGTTGGCGCGGAGAGAGGCCGAGCGGGCCGGCAGGCGCGGCGCCAAGGCCGCTGAAGATCTCATGACGTCCGAACGCCAGAAGCTCAGGGATCTGCTCCGCGAGCTCAACACGGGCCGGACCGAATCCCAAGGGGATTGATTCATCCAAATCGTGGAGCAACGGACCGACCGGCTGTTCGGCGCTACGTACCGCTACAGGTCACGTTCACGCCGGCCGGCCCACGTTCCACGATTTGATTAACGGCCGCCGAGGGCGCTGCCGCGACCGGAGTCCGAGCTCGCCACGGGCGAGCTATGGGGGTTCCGATCAAAGATGCACTGCGAGTCGGTCCCGTGGTGCTGGTCCAGGCTCATCTCACCCAGGCGGGTGATCCCGGCCGTCTGACGGGTCGCGCTGCCGTTGCTTTCGTACAGCACGGTATCAGCCAGCACGTTCGGCGACAGAAACGCACCAAACAGAATCACAGTAATCAGGCGCTTGTTCATATCCAACTCCTCTTCCGCTTCCACTTCAGCAAGTTCAGCTAGAGCTAAGCCGGTTCTCTCGGACCGGCGTCATCACAGAGGGGTAGGGTTGCAACGGTGGTGCCACACTGACACACCCCCCTGATTCACCGCCTCGGGGGTTTTAGGGGGCGCGGAGCCCTGCAAGGGGGCAGGGGGTGTAGGTCAGTGGGGACATGGGCCTGGCGGGTGACTGGACCTTAGACGGTGCGGGTGGGGTGGAATAGGAGCGTAGGAGGGAGCGGAGAAGGGTGCGGGAGGCGAAAAAGAACGGGGCGCGGCCACCGTGAGGTGAAACCGCGCCCCGCGAGAACTTAACTTATGAGAGGCCCGGATCGACCGGAACCTGAGGACAGCCCGTCTTAGCGGGGAACGTCGACCGTGGTGCCGCCCGTCGTGGTCGACGTGGTCGTGCTGCCCGAGTGTACGTTGCTGTCGCCTTCGGCGGATTCGCCGCAGGCAAAGGCCTTGGACTGGATCGCCATGGAGCCCACGATCAACGCCAGGGCCAGGATCGCCTTGAAGGAAAATTTCTTGCTCATGTTCTCTACTCCTTGCCCAAAAGGGCCTCTCTTACTCTCAATTTTAGCACCGGGTGTGCCTGAGGCTAAAGAGAGCAACTCCGGTGCCAAATCCGCCGTTTTCGCCCTCGCCTAAGTGGCCGATTTCGTTCGAGGCGAGCCCCCGGTCACGGCGGACACAGGGGGGTGAACCCCGTCCACACCCCAGCGGGTGTCTAGAGCTTCGACGGTCAGAACGAAAGGCTCACGCCGGCCGGCCGGATGATGTCCAGCAGGTTCTGGAACGCCGAGGTGACCTGCAGGGCGATCTTACGGCCCGCCGTGCTCTCCACCTTCTTGATCTCGCCGCTGTTGGCGTAGGAAACCCGGATGGTGCCGAGCTGTGGATCCGTGATTTCGACCGGCTTGGAGTTCTCGTTGTACTTGAAGTCGATGCGGCGGCGGTCCTGGTCCACCATGCTCTTGATCCGGCCGTTCTGGTCGTAGAAGAGCTTTACGCCCTTGTTGGACGAGTTCTTGGCAAACGTCAGGTTGCCCTTGCCGTCATATTCGAACTCCGACCACGAAGACCCCGACTTGCTCACCTTGGACTGGCGGGTGACCTTGGTCACCTTGCCCAGGCTCGGGTGGTAGGCCAGAAGGGTAACTTCCGTCGGAGTCGTCTTCTTGGTCACGTGCCCTTTTGCATCGTACTCAAAGGTCGTCTCCTCGGCACCCCGCTTGATCATGAGCGGAAGGCCGCAGCACTCGTTGTAGATAGTCTCGGTGCGGTCGCCGTCGATGGTGGTCACCATCTTGTACGTCCATTCCTCGCCACTGGCCTTGCGCTTGAGCTCGTAGTCGTACTGGCTCTGCGAGATCGTGCGCTTGCCGTCCTTGTCGAGAACCTTGATGCCCACCGAGCGGAAGCCGGATTCCTTACGCTTCCAATCGTACGTGTACTGGGTGGTGGTGCCATCCCGGTCCTTCACGGACTGGACAGAATCGTTCTGGTCACGGCCAAAATAGGCCATTTCCATCGAGGTTCCGTCCTTGTACTTGATGTCGGTCAGGTTGAAGATCTTGTCGTACTTGTACTCGTACGTGTTGCCGTCGACGTCCTTGCTCTTGACG
>DATJFU010000341.1:0-2801 GCA_035495495.1 Bdellovibrionota bacterium | reverse complement strand
TGGCTGCCCTGGGGGTCTCGCTCACGTCGGCCCTCTTGGCCCTCCTTGCCCCCTACGCGCAGAAACGATTCGTCGACGACCTTCTTGGCGGTCACCCCGCCGCCCGCTGGGTATGGGCCGCGTTTGTCCTCACCGTCGGGGCCCAGGCCCTGAGCCTCGCGGCCCTCTGGCTCGCGACGCGTGAAGGTCTCATCACTCAAAAGGCGTTGGCTGATCGCCTCTACGCGAGGCTCCTCGAAGGACCGGGGGGGCTCGTGGGCAACCGACCCGCCGGCGAGGCCGTGTCGCTGTTCGCCGTCGACGTCCCGGGCGCGGCCGCGCTGCTCGACCAGGTCCTGGTCATGATCTGCTCCATGTTCTTTCCGCTGCTGCTGGCGCCGCTGGCGCTGCAGCTCTTGGGGATTCCGTGGTGGGCGACCCTGGTGTCCATTCTGGGCATCGGCTGCATCCACGCTTCGCTTTCTTTCAGGCAGTCGCGCTTCTTTCTGAGATTCAAGGAACTCGCGGCCGAGCGCACGGGGCGCGTGGCCGAATGGGTTCAGAACGTGCGGACGCTCCGGATCCTGGGCTGGATGGGTTACGCTGAGGACAGGATCTTTGAGGTGCGCACGCGGGAGACCCGCAACCGCAAGGCCATGGTCACCAACGGCCAGGTGATGAACACGGTTTCGACCTCGGCGACCTACGTCTTGAACATCCTCGCGGTACTGCTCCTTTTGCGGCTCCGTGGCGACGCCACGCCCTCGGCCGGCGAACTGCTCTCGCTGCTGTGGATCCTGGGTGTCTACCTGGCGAGGCCGCTCAGGCAGTTTCCGTGGGTCCTGGTCATCGGCATGGACTCACTCACGTCGATCCGCCGCCTCGTCAACGCGCTCAAGATTCCCGTGGCTCAGCCTCACGTGCACGGTCCGGCGGGGGGCGAGGCCCCCAAGTCGGAGCGAGGGTACGCCCTCGAGGTCCGGGGCCTCAGGCTCGAGGTCGCGGGCCGAGTGCTCCTCAGGGATGTCGACCTTTGCGTGCGGCCTGGCGAGCTCGTGGCCCTGGTGGGCGAGGTGGGATCGGGCAAGAGCGTTCTCTTGCAGTCGCTCATGGGTGGCACCGGCGCCGACTTTGCCCGCTTCGCGGTCGAGGGCAAGGCGACGGCCGGGCCGGCGGATCCAGCGGTCCGCAGTCTGATGGCCTACGTTCCGCAGGAGGGCTTCACGATGAGCGCCACCCTGCGGGAGAACGTCTGCTTTGAATATCTTTCGGAGTCCGGCTCGACCGTGGACGATCGCCGCGTGCTCGAGGCCCTGCGCCTGGCCCAGTTCGACCCCGCGAGCGAACGCGTTCAGGAGGGCCTCGAAGCCGAAATCGGCGAACGGGGGGTCAACCTCTCCGGCGGCCAGCGCCAGCGCATCAGTCTCGCGCGCGCCCGGTACGCCGAGCGGCCCATCATCCTCCTCGATGACTGTCTGAGCGCCGTGGACGTCGATACCGAGCGCCACCTGGTCGATCAGCTGATCGCGGGCGCATGGGCGGGGCGGGCGCGGGTCCTGGCCACGCACCGCCTGTCGGTGCTGCCCCTTTGTGACCGCGTCTTGTTTCTAGAAGACGGCGCGATCACCCTTCAGGGAACTTACGACCAGCTCCTGGAGCGCTCGGAGGTCTTCAGGGACTTTGTCCGGCGCGAGGCGGTCCGCAAGAAGGAGGCGACGCAGCCGGTGCAGGAGCCGCAGCTGGCTCAGGCCACCGTGGCGGCCTCTCAGGCCTCCGGAGCGTCTCCCGCCGCGGATGGGGAGGAGCCCATATGAGCGGCGCTCAAGCACGCCAGGGATTTACCGCGCGCGAGACGCGGTTTCAGGGTCGCTACGGCAGGCCCCTCATCGACACCTTGCTGCAGGCCTACCGTCCCGTGCGGGGATGGACGACCTTCTATCTCGTCCTCGGGATCCTGGGCCGCCTGGCCATCCTCGGCAACACCAACCTCATCGGCTACTGGGTCGACTCGTTTTGCCACGCGCCCGCGCCGTGCCGCCCGCTGCCCTCGTTTCTACAGGGCTACGGGTCGGTGGAATTCATTCATCTTCTGATGGCCGCGACCGCGGCGGGATTTGTCCTGACCCTCATCTTCAGGATCGGAATCTCGCGGATCTCGGCGGACGCCGTGAGCCGCATCTATGACGAGACCACGCTGCGGACCTCGCGGCTGCCGCTCATCTTCTTTGACCGCAATCCGGCCGGACGGGTGATGACGCGGTTCTCGAGCGACTACAACAACATCTTCAGGGTGTTTGGCGGCCCGCTCGCCGAGTTCGTCATGCTGGTCTTTGATCTGATCGCCATGACGGTGCTCCTTGCCCTGGCGAGCCCGTGGTTTCTGCCGTTCTGGGCGCTGCTCGCGATCCTCAATTATGGAGTATACCGGTGGCGCCTGCCGAGCCTGCGTTTTCAGCGCCGCGAGGTGGCGCTCAGGCGATCGCCCGGCATCGCCCACTTCGCCGAATCCGCCCAGGGCATGGCCACGATCCGCGCTTTTGGCAAGCAGGCCAACTTCACCGGGCGGTTTGCCGGCCTCAACGACGGTTATCTCGAGCAGCGCCTCGAGTCGGTGGGTGTTTTCGCCGCGTTCTCGGGCTCGCTGTACGGGGCGACGGCGATCTCGTTCTTGCTCACGGGTCTGGCCGGCCTCTGGATGGTTCGGTCTGGTTGGGTGAGCGTGGGCGCGGTCGGGGTGGCGTTCTCCTACCTGGGACTCTCGACCAATATCCTGCAGGCGTTCTTTGAGTGGCTGGGCCAGTTCGAGGAGGCCATGACGGGTC
>DATJFU010000340.1:0-6523 GCA_035495495.1 Bdellovibrionota bacterium | reverse complement strand
CGCCGCCGCGGTGGTGCTCGCCCACCAGGATGCGGCCGCCGAGCGGGGCCTCGTGCCGCTGGCCCGCCTGGTCGGCTACGCGAGCGCGGGCGTGGACCCGAAGTGGCTGTTCGAGGCGCCCGTGCTGGCCGTCCGCAAGCTGCTCGAGAAGACCCACACCCAGCTCTCGGATTGGGACCTGCTGGAGGTGAACGAGGCGTTCGCCGCGCAGGTGCTGGCCAACGGCCGCGAGCTGGACTGGGACTGGTCGCGGCTGAACGTCAACGGCGGCGCGATCGCGCTCGGCCACCCGATCGGCGCCAGCGGCGCGCGGATCCTCGTGACGTTGATGTCGGCCTTGAAGGATCGCGGCAAGAAGCGCGGCTGCGCGGGCATCTGCATCGGCGGCGGCGAGGCCACCGCGGTCTGCCTCGAACTTCTGTAAGGGAGTCATCGTGAAAAGCTTCGGCAACAAGGTGGTCTCGAACGCCCGAGAGGCGCTCGCGGACGTCAAGGACGGGATGACCCTCGCGATCGGCGGGTTTGGCCTCTGCGGCCTGCCCGAGAACTCCATCGCGGCCCTGGTCGAGATGGGCGTGAAGGACCTGACCTGCATCTCGAACAACGCGGGTGTCGACGACTTCGGGATCGGGCTCATGCTCCGCAAGGGGCAGGTCAAGAAGATGATCTCGAGCTACGTGGGCGAGAACAAGCTGTTCGAGGAGCTGGTCCTGAGCGGCAAGCTCCAGGTCGAGCTCACGCCCCAGGGCACCTTGGCCGAGAAGCTCCGTGCCGGCGGGGCCGGGATTCCGGCCTTTTTCACGCCCACAGGCGTGGGTACCGTCGTGGCCGACGGCAAGGAGACCCGCGAGTTCGACGGGCGCAAGTACGTGCTCGAGCGCTCGCTCCGCGCGGACTACGGCATCGTCAAGGCGTGGAAGGGCGATACCCTCGGAAACCTCGTGTTTCGCAAGACGGCGCGCAACTTCAACCCCATGTGCGCGACGGCCGGTAGGTTCACGGTCGCCGAGGTCGAGGAGCTCGTTCCGGCCGGATCCCTGGACCCGGACCTCGTGCATCTGCCCGGCATCTACGTGAAGAAAATCTTTCAGGGCCGCGGTTACCAGAAGCGCATCGAGAAGCGCACGGTGAGGAAGTAAGCGATGGCACTCTCACGCGAACAGATCGCACAGCGGATCGCGCAGGAGCTGCGCGACGGTTACTACGTGAACCTGGGCATCGGCATCCCGACCCTGGTGGCCAATTACATCCCGAAAGGGGTCGAGGTCATGCTCCAGAGCGAGAACGGCCTTCTGGGCTTGGGTCCGTATCCGACCGAGGCCGAGGTCGACGCCGATCTCATCAACGCCGGCAAGGAGACCGTGAGCACGATTCCGGGGTCGGCTTTTTTCTCGAGCGCCGACTCGTTTGCCATGATCCGTGGCGGTCACGTGGACCTCACGGTCCTGGGCGCGATGGAAGTGAGCGAGCGCGGGGATCTGGCCAACTGGATGATCCCCGGCAAGATGGTCAAGGGCATGGGCGGCGCCATGGATCTCGTGGCGGGCGCCAAGCGCGTGATCGTCGCCATGGCCCACACCTCGAAGGACGGCGCGAGCAAGGTGCTCAAGAAGTGCGAGCTGCCGCTCACGGGCGTGGGCGTCGTGAACCAGATCGTCTCCGATCTGGCCCTGATGGACGTCACCTCCGATGGCCTCGTGCTCAGGGAGCGCGCCCCCGGCGTATCGGTCGAAGAGATCAAGCGCGCGACCCAAGGCCGGCTCATCGTGTCGGGTGACGTTCCCGAAATGCGTTTCTAAGGAATCTTTCATGAAGAAAAAGATGACTGGTTCAGGCCTGGCGTTTGGTCTGACGTTTCTGGTCCTGGCTTCGGCGGCCGGCTGCGCGGCGGTGCGGGGCAAGAACACTCCGGCTCCCGCCGCCGACGGCGAATTCTTCCGCGTCGAGAGCAACTCGCGCATTCGCCCCACCGTGGGCACCAAGGGCATGGTGGTGGCCGACGACTCCATCGCGGCCAAGTGGGGGGCTGAGGTTCTGCGCAAGGGCGGCAACGCGGTCGACGCCGCGGTGGCCACGGGATTTGCCCTGGCCGTCACGCGCCCGCACTTTGCCGCCCTGGGCGGCGGCGGGTTCATGGTGTTTTGCCCGGCTCCGGACAAGTCGGGCGCCAAACCCTGCACCACGATCGATTACCGCGAGACAGCTCCTGCCGCGGCTTTCAGGGAGATGTACATCCGGCATGGCAAGGGAGACACCAAGCTCTCGCAAGAGGGCGCCCTGGCGCCCGGAGTGCCGGGTGTGCCCGGAGGCCTTTTGTACGCTCTCGAGAAGTACGGTTCCCTCAAGCGAGGCGTGGTGCTCGAGACACCGATCCGTCTGGCGCAAGAAGGCGTGCCCTTCACGGGTTACATGGAGGCGACAGCCCTCGAGGTCTGGGATGCCTTTAACCCCGAGGGTAAGCGTCTCTTTGGCTGCTCGGCCAAGGGTGGAGCCGAGCCCAAGTCACCCTGCGAGCCGGGGATGAGCCTCAGGCAACCGGATCTGGCCAAGGTGCTCGAGGAGATCCGGGCCAAGGGGCGCGACGGATTCTACGAGGGCTGGGTCGCCGAGAAGATCGCCGCGGGCCTCAAGGAGGCGGGCGGCATCATGACCGAGGCGGATCTGGCCGGATTCCACCCCAAGGAACGCAAGCCCGTGGTGGGCTCCTTCAGGGGCTTTGAGGTCGTGAGCATGGGCCCGCCGTCCGCCGGCGGCGCTGTGCTGCTCCAGATGCTCAAGTACGTCGACATCGCCGATGCCGAGGGCAAACTCGAGGGCGGATACGACGACGCGGACACGATCCACGTCCTCGCCCATGCCATGTCCCTGGGGTTCGCGGATCGGGCGGAGCTCTTCGGCGATCCGGATTACGTCAAGGTCCCCGTCGACCGCCTGCTCGATCAGGGTTACCTCCAGAAACGGTGGGACGACACCTTTCACGAAGGCCACCAGGCCATCCCGAAGGAGGCAGGTATCCGACTCGACTCCCTCGCCAACGCGACTGCCCGCGCCGCCGCGAAGACCGGCGGCGAGACCACCCACTACTCCGTGGTCGACAAGTGGGGCAACGCGGTGGCCGTGACGGTCACCGTCAACAACTACTACGGCTCCGGTTTTGTTCCACCCGGCACTGGCATCGTGATGAACGACGAGATGGATGACTTTGCCATCCAACCCGGCGTGCCCAACATGTTCGGGCTCGTGGGCGCCGAGGCCAACTCGGTGGCCGCGGGCAAGCGGCCCCTGAGCTCGATGTCGCCGACGGTCGTGCGCGATGCCCAGGGCAACGCTCGCCTGGTTTTGGGAGCGGCCGGTGGGCCCACGATCACGACCTCGGTGTTTCAGGCCATCGTCAACCGCCTGCGCTTTGGGATGACCCTGCCCGATGCCGTCGCAGCGCCCAGGTTCCACACGCAATGGAAGCCGCCGAATCTCCGTTACGAAAACGGCGGGCTCCCGCCCGAGAGCGTCGCCGATCTCCAGTCATACGGCTGGGAGATGAAGGGCGTCACCGAGCTCGCGCAGATGCACGCGCTCGAGCGCTTTCCGGAGACCGGCCGGGTCTGGGGTTGCCCCGACCGCCGCGCCGACGGTGCCGCCGCGGCGGAGTAAGATAACCGCGTCCATCGCCAAGTCCCGATTTCGGTCCTCGGTCCCGGCGGGCAGCCCTCTCGCTTCCGCCACCTTCAGCAGCCCAGCTGACATTTTGCCTGTGGGGCCGGAGTTAGGGGTCCGAACGCCCGGCGGTGGTTCAGATCCCGGACCTAGGTGGCTTGCCTTCAGGCCTGGCAGTTCGTTGGGGCGTACCGTTCGAACTCGGGGGGGTAGAATGTCAGCTAGCCTGCTGAAGGTGGCCGAAGCGCGGGGTGGGTGCGCGGAGGGACAAGCGCGGCCATGGACTTGGATTTCATTGCGCGCCTCCGGCGTGCGAATGGGAGCGGTAGGGATGGGTGGAATGCGGGACTCCGGCGTCCACGGCCCCCGAATCAGGGGCACCGGCGTCGGCGTCCGAAACCTCCGTGCCCGCGTCGACTGAGGGAACCGAGGTGAAATCCGTGCAGGCGATGGCGCCTTGGACGAGGAGGGGATCCGAAAGAATTCGGCCCCGAATGCGCGCCAGGGCGGCGAGGGACGCGTTTCGCGCGGTCTGCACGGTACCGGGATTGATCTGATCGCCCGTGCGACCATATTGGATCCGCGTTCCGCAGATCTGATCGACGTCGTGGGCCGAGGCGTAGAGTTGGGCCAGGAGGTCCTTGGCCGAGCGAATCCAGGGACCGTAGGCGGGATCCCGGGGGATCCAAATGTTTTCTGTCGTCGGATGGGGGTTGCAGGGGGGATGCTCGATGGCAAATGAGCCGTCGCGTCGGGGCACATACGAAGTTCCGGGTGCGCACCGGGTCTGAATCGGTTTCTGCGCCATGAGTTCACGCTCGATCCATGACTGAAGGTGGTGGGGGATCAGGACCGCGACCTTTCCGAGACCCTCCCAGTCCCAGATCTCGGTGCCGGGCTCCTCCCTGAGAAGAAAGTCCTGGAGGAGCAGACAGGCCCCCGTCTCTCCGTTCGCGTCCCAGAGACTCTCATGGGAGCCGTTTCGCGCCTGCTCCAGAATGTACTGGAGCGCGGCCTCCTCGTGTCGGACCACGCGGACGAGCGCCTTGACCTCCCGGCATGCGTCCACCTTCTGGTTCGTGGTTCCCCCATTGTTTTCGCCGTTACAACCGGCGGCGAGGAGGGAGGCGAGGAGGGGGGCAATGAACCATCGGAGGCGGAGGGGAGTGCTCATTTCAGTAGTCCTCGTAGTGGGTGGAATAGTGGGGCGCGTCGGCGGCGGTGGCTCCTGAACCATGGAAAGGGTCGGGCTTTGAGACCGCGACGCTCTCGGGACGGGAATGAACGCCCGTGCAGGCCAAGGTGGCTTTGTCGACGAGCGGATCCGAGAGAATCCGATCTTGGATCCGGGCGAAGGCCTTGCGCGCCATCGCACCGCCGTCCAGGTCCTGTATGGGTCCGCAGACCCACGCTATTTCCTGCGCGGAGGCGTTGAGCTCGGCAAGAAGGCCGTCGGCGACGGGATTCCCGGGGAAGTGCCAGTGGATCCACGCCTCAAGATCCCGGGGGACCTGGATCACCAGCGGCTTGATGTTGTACTGCAGGCCGGGGTCGATCTCCTCCGGATGGAGGTAGATTTCGCTATTCGGATCGAGTCTCTTGATGAGTTCGTCCCTCAGGTCCCCACAGGGGCCGGGGTGGAGAAAACCGTCACCCCAAACGGGTTCCAGAGCCGGTATTCCCAACAGGATGTCATCCATTGCGACCTCTTCTTCACCCACGACCTGGAGCATGTCCCTGAATCGAGCGCAGGCCTCTTGCCTGAGGTCGACTGGGGCCTGTTGCCCGGTCTCGCCCTCACAGCCCGACAAGAGCAGGGAGGCCAAAGCGGCGGCGGGTACGAACCATCGGAGGCGGAACGTATGACTCATAGTGTCATGCTGAGGGATTCGGGCACTCCCTCACAGTGACATTGGACGTCGTGTTTGCCTGGGTGTGTCTCTTCAGCCGCGGCCGGCGAAGCTGAGCACGAGCGCGAGGAGCGCGGGCACGGCCTGCACGACGACGATCGTACCCTTGACCGTGATTCCACCAAAGATGCCGGCGATGATCACGCAGCCCAAGAAAAACTGCTGCAACGGGCTCGCGAGCGCGCCGTCGGAGGTCGCGAGGCTCCAGATCAGGCCCGCGGCCAAAAAGCCGTTGTACAGACCCTGGTTCGCCGCGAGCGCGGCCGTGGCCTTGGCAAAGTCCTTCTTGAGCCCAAACACCTTCATCCCCGCGGGTTTGGTCCAAAGAAACATCTCGAGCACGAGAAACGCGATGTGTTGGATGGCGACGAAGGCGGTCAGCAGAAACGCGCAGGTGGCGAGCATGACCTTAATGGTAAGCGCGCGAGGCCGGATTGACTACTGCGGCGTGATGCCGACGGGCAAGTACTCGACGTCCGCGGTGTCGGCGCCGATGAGCGCCGAGCTGCCGTTGAGCCTAAAGAAGTAACCGGTGCGGCGGTTCAAGGGGGCCGGAAAGTCCACGGTGGGTTGGTTCTCTTGGTAGCCCACGAAGCTCCAGCCATTGCTCGCGTCCTGGGGGATCTCGACCCGCTGGGACGTGTGGCCGCCGGGGTTACGGAAGATGTGCACGGTGCTCAGGTTGGGGTTTTGCGAGACCACCAGAAACCGCACCTCCATGTCGAGGCGCTGGGCCTGGAGCGTGCTCGAGAGGTCCGAAAGGATCGAGCTCAGGGACTGGGTGCAAAGGTTGCGGCTCCAGCCGCCGAGGCGGTTGGCCATGTTCTCGTAGCGGAGGCCCGCCTTGGCGTGGGCGCCCAGGCAGCCGTCCTGATCCACGGGCGAGACCGCGGAGTACATCTTGAGAAGGGCCGGGTTTCCACCCTTCAGGTTCTTGAAGTCGGTCTGAAAGCCGTCGA
>DATJFU010000339.1:0-2269 GCA_035495495.1 Bdellovibrionota bacterium | reverse complement strand
GTTTCTTGGGAGCGGCGAGCGTGAGCAGCAAGCGGCCGCCCTGCGCCCACGACGGACCCGCACGATAACCATCGGCGGCGAACGGCACGGCCAGCCGCTTGGATAGCGGAGACGGAGAAGGCGGAGCCCCGGTCCAGCTCTGACCATCGTCCACGCCGTCGGCCACCGCGACGCTGAGTCCCTGAAACCGCTCGGTGCCTTCGGCTGCGTCCCGCAGGGTCACGTTTTGAAGGTAGCCTTCGAACCCGGATTGCCCGTCGGGGTAGGCGCCCACGGAGACCGCGCCGCGGCCCGGCTCGAGGACGCCGCAATTCATGCATCGTCCTCGGCCGATTTCCGCGCCGTCCCTAAAGACTTGAACCAGGTACGCGCCCTCGGACGCCTGCCCCTGCACCACGATGTCCTGCCACGCGTGGGCCCGGATGCCCGGTGCATGCACGACAAAGTCCCCGGCGGCGCCCACCGACGTGCGCCGCTTGAGGTACACCGTCACCTGCAGGTCGCCGTTGTTGACCGCCACCGTGAGGCCCGAGTGGCCGGCGGTGTTGGTAAAGAGTACGCGGCTCCCGTTGAGACGGAGCGGGTACACGATCGTCTCAAACACAAACGAGCCGCGCTCGTCGGCGCCGGCTTGCACCACACGGCCCCCGGGCTGGGCGCTGTGCCCGTCAAAGTAGAGGTAGCTTCTGTCCGAGAGAAAGTGGGCGCGGCTGATTTTGAACACCTGGGGCTGGCTCGCGGCCTCGGACGGCGCCATCGAGGCGGGCCCGCGCCCCCCCGCGGAGCGGGCGTCGAGGCGAAACACTTCTCCCGCCTCCGCCTGAGCGCAGGTCAGGGCCACGCTCCAAGCGAGCAGGCCGATCCGAACCTGTCTTTTTAACCCGACCCTGTTCATGCGAATGCGATTCCTCACCGCCTTCGCGCCCTAGGAAGATTATAGCGCAGTGCGCCACAACCCGACAGGATGGAACTTAATCCATTGCTTTAATGGTCTTTTTTGACTTTTCGAATCTCCCGGCTGAGGTGCGCGAGGAGGGCCGCGGCCGCCGGGGATTGGGTGCGGTCCTTGAGGTAAGCGAGGCTGATGCTGTTCTTGAGGGGCTTACCGCTGCCCCTGAAAATGTGAAACGGGTGGCCCTCGCCTTGGAGCTTGGTGAGCAGGTGGCCCGGAAGGGCGCCCACTCCGAGACCCGCGAGGACCAGGCGAGCGACCCCTTGGGCTTCCATGACCTGCGCGCGGACCCTGAGCCTCAAGGCCCGGGTATCGAGGTGGTGTCCAAACCACATGCGCAGCACCGGCTCACCGGCCTGGTACTCGATGTAGTCCAGTCCCTCGTAGTACTTGCGCTGATGCCGCACGGGCTGATGGCCCTCGATGTACGCGGGAGAGGCGCAGAGAGAAACCACCTCGTCGTACACGCCTTCGGTGGTGATCCGCTTGTCCATGCCGTACTCGTCGACGAAGGCGAAATCGAGATCGCCGCCCAAGAGCCGGTCGTTCATGACGGAGGCAAAATCCAGGGTAAATCGCACCTGAACGCGAGGATGGATCTTGCCGAACGACGCCACGAGCGGCATCACGACGTTCATCCCGAACTCGTTGGGCATCCCGACGGAGACCACGCCCGAGAGCTCCTTTTCGCCGCCTGACAGGCGCCAAAGCGCGTGCTCGATGCGCTGAAATCCGTTGGTGCATTCTTCGAACAAGAGAGTCGCGGACGCGGTCGGCACGAGGCGCTGGTTGATGCGATCAAAGAGTTTGAGCTCGAGCGTGCCCTCGAGCGTCTTGACGTGCTGACTCACCCCGGACTGGGTGAGGTGCAGTTCTTTCGCCGCCTGGGTCATGCTTCGGCTGCGGTAAACAGCCTCAAAGACCCTCAGGTGGTTCAGGTTTAACTTGTCGATCATCATAGGCTTTTTGTTCCGGCCCCCTGGGACTTACCGCAGACGGTCAATCTTGACAAGAATAGGCCTAAATGTGAGGGTCCGCGTCATGGTTCGAAGGAGCACGGGCTTTCTGGCCCTCTTGGCACTCCTTTCGGGGGGCTGCGACAAGGACATCAAACCGGTTCCCGAGGCGGGATACGTCTCCGTGTCGGTGTTGAAAGAGACCGTCCAGGCGGACGGGTCATCGACCTTTGTCGACCAAGGCGGTGCCCTCGACCTCACCTATTTCACCGCCTCGGGGTCCAAGCGATCCCAGGGCGCGACCTTTACCGGTCTCCTCGACGTCCCCGCCAAGGTGATCGTGGGTGGAAAGAAGACCTAC
>DATJFU010000338.1:0-3340 GCA_035495495.1 Bdellovibrionota bacterium | reverse complement strand
AGAGCTAGCGCGATTGTTAGCGCGATTGTGGCCGGTACAGCACGACCGTAAGGTCGTCCGGTTTGCTGAAGGGCGAGGAGCTTTCTCCGGACATGCGATGGGTGGCGGCCTCCGCCAGCCTCCGCGCGCAGGTGGGCAGGTGGCCCGCGCGGATCGACGTGCTGATCTCATCCAAGGTCATGTTGTCCGAGAGGCCGTCCGAGGCGAGCGCCACCGTGTCTCCCACGTCCAGATCCATGAGTGAGCCCACCTCGATCCGAAGGTCCGGGGAGCCCAGGAGGTTGGACACGATGTGGTTCTCGGGATGGAGCAAGGCCTCGGCCTCCGGCATGAGACCGCTTTCGACCGCGTAGCCGGTGGGGGAGTGGGGCACGGCGTGGAATTTCTTTTTTCCGCCGCGGCTCACCCCGAGGAGCAGGGAGTCGCCCGCGTGGTAACTGCGGACCTTTCGGCCCCGGACCTCGAGCACGAAGAGGGTCGTCGCGGCGCCCGGGAGCTTTTTCATCACCGCCTTGTTTGCCGCCTCAAACCCGTCCAGGATGCGCTCGCGGAGGGCGGTATCGCCCTTGGGAAAGGTGCCTTCGGTGATGCAGCGTACGAGCTCCTTGAGGGCCACGCCGGAGGCCTTGTTTCCGCCAGGAGTGCCGCCGGCGCCATCGGCCACGGCGAGCACGCCCAGGTCCCGGCTCAGCTCGATCAAAGCCAGGCCGTCGCCATTCGGGGCGCCGCCCGGCGGCTCCGGCCGAGTGAACGCGCAGATCTCTCCGCCGCAGAAGGCGTGGTAAAGCGGCTCGGGCGTCGTCGCGGAGACCAGAATCAGGGGCGACTCGAGCGGAATCTTGGTCGCGACGTCGGCGCCCGCGGAGGCGGCGAAACGAGAGGAGGGCTTCATTTGCGTCGGCGTCCCTTCTTGGCGCGCCGGCGCGCCTTTTTCGTACGCCCGCGCCTCTGTTTCTTCTTCTTTTTCTTTTTGACCCGCTTCTTCTTTTTCTTCCGCTTTTTCTTCTTACGGCGCGGGCGGCGGGCCTTTTTCTTTTTCTTTCTCTTCTTCTTCCGCTTGCGGGGCTTGCTCGGACGCGGATCGTCCCACTCGAGCAGGGTCTCGAGGTACTCGGTGAGTTGGGATGCGCTCCTGAACTTCTTGAGGATCAGCGACGCCTTGAGGCCCGAGAGGATGTCCTTGATGGCCTGGGGCAGCCGCGCGTAGTGACGGGCGCCGCCCAGGGCCTCATGAAACACGTGGATCAGGTTGACGATGTCGCTCTGGATGTTCTGCGCCCGCGTGTCGCCCCAAAGATGGACGTCGATGAGTTTGAGCTCAAAACCCAGGCCCGTGCGCTGGATGATGATGTTATCGGCGTGCAGGTCGCCATGGTACTCGTTGAGCCGGTGGATGGGCTCGAGGGCCTTGGCCAGGGCGTGGAGCAGGTGCAGGGCCTGAAACGCCCCCAGGCGTCCGCCGGGCTGGCGTTTGATGAAGGACGAGAGGAGCTCACCCTCGACGTACTCCGAGATCAGAAACGTGACGTCGTGGCCCTCGTGCCGCATGACCTCCTGACTCGCGTACTGGATGACGACGGGGCAGTGCCGAAGCTTGTGGAGCTTCTTGGCGTAGGCCTGGGCCGTGCGGTTGCGCTCGTTTCGCTGCGGAAAGAAAAACTTGGCGGTGCGCTCGATGCCGGTCGCCGTCTCGCGCACCAGATAGACCTCGCTCTCCCAGCCCGTGCCCAGGAGCTTGATGACCTGGTACTTGCGTCCCAGGATCCGCTCGGGTCGAAAGGCGAAGGTCTCGATGCGGGCCATGCCCCTATTGTACCCCGGTCCCCGCCGTTAGCTCAAAAGTTCGAGGAGATCCTCGCGGGTGAGCGCTGCCGCGGCTCCGCCTTCTTCCAGGGCGGCGCGCATGAGCTCGCGCTTGCGGCTCTGCAGGGCGATGATCCGTTCCTCGACGGTGTCCTGGGCCACGAGCCGGTGGATCAGCACCGGGCGGGTCTGGCCGATGCGGTGGGCGCGATCGGCGGCCTGGTCCTCGGCCGCGGGATTCCACCACGGGTCCATCAAGAACACGTGGTCCGCGGCGGTGAGGGTGAGGCCCACGCCGCCCGCCTTGAGGGACATGAGGAGCACGGGCGGTCCGCCAGCGGTCTGAAATGCCTCGACGATCCGCGCGCGCTCGGGGGCGGGCGTCGAGCCGTCCAGCCTGAGGTACGTCACGCCGGCCGCGCGCAGGGCCTCGCCGATGAGGTCCAGAAACGAGGTCCACTGAGAGAAGACCAGGGCCCGGTGGCCGTCGGCGAGCGACGTCGTGAGGGTCTCCGTCAGGAGTTCGATCTTGGATCCCACTGGGGGGCCGCCCTCCTGCCCACGGAGCTCGGCGGGCAGAAGCCTCGGATCGCAGCAGGCTTGTCTCAGCCGCAGCAGCCACTCAAGCGCGGCGAACACGCCCTTTCCGTCGTCCGCGTCCTTGAGGCGCGCCAGGACCTCTCGCCGAGTGGAGGCGAGGAGGGTGTCGTAGAGCTGGCGCTCTTCGGCCTGGAGATCGACCGGCAATCCCACCTCCGACCGGGCGGGCAGGTCCGTCGCCACCTGCCCCTTGGTGCGGCGAAGCAGCAGGGGTCGAATCCGCGCCCGCAGGCGGGCGGCCGCGTTCGCGTCCCCCGCGGCGATGGGCCTCACCGTGCGGTCGCGAAACTCCGAGAGCTCCGGCAGCAGTCCCGGCGCCGCGAACTGAAACACGCTCCAGAGATCCTCAAGGCGGTTCTCGACCGGTGTCCCCGACAGGGCGACGCGAAACGCGCCGGGGAGGCGAAACAGGGCTTGAGCCGTCTGGCTCTCGGGATTCTTCACGGCCTGGGCCTCGTCCAAGATCACCGTGTCCCATTCGTGGGTCGATAGAAGCCCCAGGTCCAGCCGGGCCAGGGCATGGCTCGTCACGACAAACGCATCCATCCCTTGCGGCAGGTCCGGAAGCTTGCGGCCCCCGCCGTGGAAGACGGCGACCGGGGTCGCGGGCCTGAACCGTCGGATCTGCTCGGCCCAGGAGGGCAGGACGCTCGTGGGCGCCACGACCAGCGTGCGGCCCCGCGCCGCGCAGAGGGCCTGCAGCGTCTTGCCCAAGCCCATGTCGTCGGCCAGGACGGCGCCCAGGCCCCGGTCCCGCAAGAACGCGAGCCAAGCGGCGCCCTGCTTCTGGTACGGACGGAGCTCGGCGCGGAGATCGGCCGGCATCTTGGCGTCGGGGATCCCATTGAAATTATCGAGCGACGAGCGCAGCTTCTCGAGCGCCGCGGGGATCGAGGACCGCGTCTCGCGCAGGAGATCCGCCGCGAGTAGCGCGCCG
>DATJFU010000337.1:0-2813 GCA_035495495.1 Bdellovibrionota bacterium | reverse complement strand
AAGCCAATTCGTAGACCTGATCTTTGCCGAAGCGCAGAAGGTCATCGTGGGGCAGAAGGTGCTTTTGGAGCGGCTGCTTCAGGCGCTGATCTGCGACGGCCACGTGCTTCTCGAAGGTTTGCCGGGTTTGGCCAAGACGCTGACCATCAAAACGATCGCCGACGTGCTCCAGGCGGAGTTTCAGCGCATCCAGTTCACGCCGGACCTGCTGCCCGCCGACCTCGTGGGCACCATGATCTTTAACCAGAAGACCGGCGACTTTCTTCCCAAGAAGGGGCCCATCTTTACCAACCTCGTCCTCGCCGACGAGATCAACCGGGCCCCCGCCAAGGTCCAGAGCGCGTTGCTCGAGGCCATGGGCGAGAAGCAGGTCACCATCGGCGAGACGACGTACCCCATGATGAATCCGTTCTGCGTGCTCGCCACCCAGAACCCCATCGAGCAGGAGGGCACGTATCCGCTGCCCGAAGCCCAGCTGGATCGCTTTCTCTTCAAGGTCCGCGTCGGGTACCCCACGCTCGCCGAGGAAAAGAGCATCCTGAACCGCATGAGCGGAGTGACCGCGCCCAAGGCCTCCAAGGTCTGCCATCCCCAGGTCATCCTCGATGCGCGCAACACCGTGACCCGCATCTACATGGACGAGCGGCTCAAGGACTACATCCTGGCGCTGGTCTTCGCGACGCGGTTTCCTGAAAAGCACGGACTGCAGGACCTCAAGAGCAGCATTCAGGTGGGCGCTTCGCCCCGGGCGACCATCGCCCTGGCCAAGGGGGCGAAGGCCAATGCGTTCATCCGTCACCGGGGGTTTGTCACGCCCGAGGACGTGAAGTCGGTGGCCTACGACGTGCTCAGACACCGCATCATCGTTTCGTTTGAGGCCGAGGCCGAGGGCGTCGACGCCGAGCAAATCATCGGGAGAATCCTGGAGCGCGTGGAAGTGCCCTGAGGGGGCCCCGCGGTAGGTAGAATGCTGAAGGAGATCACCGGCATTCCACAGAATGCCAGCGACGGAAACCGCCGCTGGTTCGTGGACGACCAGATGGAACTCATCGTCTGGTGTGACCTGGCCGGCAGGGTCAACGGGTTTCAACTCAGTTACGACCGTGGCCGCGATGAGCGCCTCATCCAATGGTCCGGCAAGGGTCCCCTGCGGCACGGCCGGGTGGACAGCGGCGAGGGCTCCCCGGTGAGAAACGACTCGCCGGTGCTCAAGGCCGGCGGCGCCTTTGACGCCGCCGCCGTCGCGGACGAGTTCGTGGGGCGTGCCAAGGCCCTGGACCGCGGAATCGCCGGCTTCGTGGAGCGAAAGATCCGGGATCACGCGGCCCCCGCGCAGCGGCGCCCGGGCGAGGTCGCGCCCACGGCGGCCCCTGGAGGCGGAGCCACGAGAAAGACGACTGTGCCGGCCGCCGGCCGGTCGGCCGCCCGCGGCCCGGCTCCGGCCAGAAAATCGCTGACGTCTTTCAAGGCCGATCCTTTGAACAAGGCCCAGAATCTTCCGGACGAGATCATGCGAAAGGTCAAGCGCGTCGAGCTCTTCTCGAGAAAGATGGTGAGCGACGTCATGTCCGGCCAGTACCGGAGCCAGTTCAAGGGCCACGGCGTGCAGTTTTCAGAGCACCGGGTCTACAACGCGGGCGACGACATCCGGCACATCGACTGGAAGGTCAGCGCCAGGTCCCGCGACCTACTGGTCAAGAAGTACGAAGAAGAGCGCGAGCTCACCGTGTTTCTGGTGGTCGACATCTCGGGGTCCAAGGAGTTCGGCTCCAAGAATCACCTCAAGTCGGAGGTGGCGGCGGAGATCGGTGGAATGTTGGCCTATGCGGCGGTCCAGACCGGCGACAAGGTCGGCGCGCTGCTCTTCGCGGGCGAGGTCGAAAAGATCGTGCCTCCCAAGAAGGGCCGGCAGCACGTCCTCAGGATCGTGAGGGAGCTGCTCGGCGCCCAAGGCGAGACCGGCGGTACGGATCTCGCGGCCGCCTTGGACGCCGCGGGCCGGATCATGAAGCACGCGGGCATCGTCTTTGTGCTCAGCGATTTTCAGGCCGAGGGATACGAGATCGCCCTCAAACGGCTGGCGCGGCGCCACGACGTCATCGCCCTTTGGCTGGGGGACCCGCGCGAAAAATCCATGCCCCAAGAAGGCATGGTGATGCTCCACGATCCCGAGACCGGCGAGAACCGGATGGTCGACCTCGGATCGTACGCGTTCAAGAAATGGCTTTCGGACCAGGTGATGGAACACGAGACGGATGCCGTGACGGCACTGAACTCGAGCGGCGTGGATCGGCTGAGGATCTCGACGGAGGAGGACTATGGAGAAGCGGTGGTTCGCTTCTTTATGGCTCGTGGTCGTCGCAGGCGCTAGCCTCGCGATCCAAGCCGAAGAGGAGCCCCTCGATCTCAAGTTTCCTCTGCTGCCCGTGCGGCATCTGCAGTGGGAGAAGGAACTGCCCAAGCCCATCGGCGTCGGGGACCGCATCCCCGCCGTCCTGATGCTTTCTGAGAACTCGGATCCGCCGGGCGCCGAGGTCGAGGTGGCCACGCCATCGGGTCACACGACCCTCCTCAAGGAGGGGGTGTCGCTCGCCGAGACGGATACCTCGGTCCCCGGCACCATCCGGTTCATCGTGGTGCCCCTGCGGCCGGGGCCGATCACCGTCCCCGAGATGGGCCTGAGAAAGAAAGGCGAGAAGACGTTCTTTGCGCGGACCGAACCCCTTTCGCTCGGGGCCGTGGACCCCCTCAAGGATCAAGAAAAGCCCAAGGAGTACTTTGAGGCCGTGAGCCTCGGTTTTCCGCGATGGCTT
>DATJFU010000336.1:0-2188 GCA_035495495.1 Bdellovibrionota bacterium | reverse complement strand
GGCGGCTCGCCCACCGAGAGCCCGCCGAGCGCGAATCCGTCGAAGGGCAGCGCCGTGAGTTCCCGCGCCGATTTCTCGCGGTGGGGCCGCGAGACGCCGCCCTGGACGATGCCAAACCTCGCCTGATGCTCGCGGAGAGGGACCCGAAGGCCGCGCTCGGCCCACTGCAGGGTGCGCCGCATGGCCGCCTCGAGATCCTTATCCGTGCTCGGATAGGGCGGGCACTGGTCAAACGCCATCACGATCTGCGACCCCAAGCTTCGTTGGACTTCCATGCTGAGCTCGGGGGTGAACTCGTGGCGGCTTCCATCCAGGTGGGACTGGAAGGTCACCCCGTGCTCGGTGATCTTGTTGAGCTGCGAAAGCGAAAAGACCTGGAAACCGCCGCTGTCCGTGAGGATCGCGTCCTTCCAGTCCATCATCTTGTGCAGGCCGTTCCACAGCTTCTCGATGCGCTTGTGACCGGGGCGCAGATAGAGGTGGTACGTGTTGCCCAGGATGATCTTTGCGCCGAGCGCGGCCACCTCCTCGGGGAGCATGGACTTGACCGTGCCCGCGGTGCCCACCGGCATGAAGATCGGCGTCGGCACCTCGATCCAACGGCCCGACCCGTCGGCCGCCTGGAGCTGCAGGGTGCCCGCGCGCGCGCGGCGGACCCCGTCCTTGTCCTCCAGCGTCCGATGAACTTCAAAACGCAGCGGTCGTTCCATGGTCACGTCAGAAAGGGGTTGTTGCGCTTTTCATGGCCCACGCTGCTCTCGGGGCCGTGGCCGGGGCAGACGCGGGTGTCGTCGTCCAAGGTCAGCAGACGGCGGCGGATCGAACGAAACATGGCGTCGCCGTCCGCGCCCCAGAGGTCCGTGCGGCCGACACTCTCCCTGAAAAGCGTGTCGCCCGTGTAGACGGTCTCGGCGGTGCCCAGGGACGAGTCCTCGTGCAAGCGGAGGCTGACGCTGCCGGGACTGTGCCCCGGCGTGTGGAGCACGGTCAGCTTGAGTTGTCCGATCTTGAGCGTCTGCTCATCCTCAAAACGTTTCTCGACGGGCAAAGGCTGCTCGTAGTCGAGGCCAAACAGCTTGCCCTGCATTTGGAGCTGCTCGTACAGGGGAATGTCCGCGGCATGGAGCCAGATCTCGGCGATATCGCCCCCACGGACCGCGAGCGCCTCTTTCACCGACCGGGTCGCGCCGATGTGGTCCAGGTGTCCATGGGTGTGGAACAGGGCCGTGACCCGGGGCTCGGGCAGACCCAGGGCCCGCGCGTCCTTCGCGGCCTTCTCGAGCTGCTCCAGGATCACCTGGGGCTCGTCGCCCGGATCCACGAGGGCCGCCTCGCCCGTCTTGGGGCAGGCCAAGAGCCGGCAGTTGCACTGAAAGGGCCCCACCACGAAGGTGCGGTCCAGGGGCTTCAAGGCCGCGTTCATGGCCCCCTTCTACGCCGCCCCCAACCCAAAAAGAAAGGGGGCCCGCCGCTTTCGCGACGGACCCCCTTTCGAGGATTCCTAACGGACTCCCTTACTCCACGTCGGAGATCAGGCAGTAGGTCGACTCGACCGTGTGGGCGAACGGAACGCCGCAGGGGCCGTAGAAGCCGCCACCGACGCCCGGCTCGTAGTAGTAGCCAGGGCCGCTCACGTAGTTGCCGCCGTACATCGGACCCGAGTAGCCCACGGAGGCGGGGCCGCAGGTGCCGTGGTCGTATTCCACCCGGTAGTCGGTGGTGCAGGCCACGTCGGCGACCAGGATCTGGCTCAGGTCCGCGTCGGTGCCTTGCTTGCCCACGATTTGCACCGTGTAGTTGCGAAGGGTCGGGCGGCCGTGGTCGTCGCTGGTGGTGGCCACGAGTTTGGTCTCACCGACCTGATGGGCGGTATAGGGCTTCAAGAGCTTCTGGAGGGCGATCATGCCCTCGAGGTCACCGTATTTTTCTTTGGCGGTGCCGGTCAGAAACTTGGGGAATTTCTTAACGTCGTTCTTGGCGAGGGCTTTGGCGGCCGCACCCACGACACCCTGGGGGGTGGCGGTGTTGTCACAAGCGCTGAGGGCAACCGAGGCGGCGAGGGCCAGGGCAAAGCCGAACGAACGGTTCATCACGTGTTTCATGGCGGTTCTCCTTCTACCGGATGCGCGGGGCGCATCCTCCATTTAGGGTTGGGGCCTGATTAGCCTCCCGAACCAAGTCGATCAAG
>DATJFU010000335.1:0-5998 GCA_035495495.1 Bdellovibrionota bacterium | reverse complement strand
ACGACGGGCAGGGGCGAGAGATCTTCTCCGACGCGCGCCGGGTCTCCGCGCGAAAAGATGAGGCGCCCCTCCCGGTTCACGACGACCAGTATGGGGTAGCGGGAGAGCAGGGGCAGGTCCGCGCTCGCCAGGACCTCGTGGGCGTCCCTGAGGGCGCTCGACTGCTTGTTCTCGGATCCCAAGCCAAAGTCGCTGTCGCTCTGGGCCGCGCGGCTCAACTGGCTTCTGAAAATGGGATCGGCGAGCGAGGCCGTGACCTGGTCCCTGAAGCCGTCCGATCTCCTGGCGATGGCGTCGAGAAGCGCCCTGGAACCGATCTTGAAATCCGCGACGCTCTTGGTTCGCGCGGTGGATTCGGCCCCCGATAAGCTCCCCGCGACCGAGGCCGCCACCAGCCCCACGATCAGACCGCCAAAAAAAAGCAGGAGCTTGGTGCGGTAAGAAAGGTCGGCAAACGACTTCATTCGTCGTAGTGCTCACGTTTCTTGTACGGGCGCCCGTGCTTGTCGAGGTGGCTTTGCACGGTCTGATCCAGACGCAGGGTCCAGTCGGCGCGCGTGGTGGCCCCGGCGGTGACCTTGATCCGCTGTTTGGCCGGCGCGCCCAGGCGGTGCCAGGCGTAGACCGTGTACTCGCCGGGTGGCACTCCGGGGATCGAGTACGACCCGTCTGCCCCCGCCATCGCGAAGGCGGAGTTGGGCAGCACCAGCACCGTCATGGACATCTCGGGATGAATGTTGCAGAAGACGTCGACCTTGCCCGTGTGATCAAAGAGGGTCTTGGGCGCGTCGCCCGGAGGTGTGATGCCCACGTCAAAGGCCTTGGCCTGGGACACCGAAAAGACGTTGTGCCGGACCTTGTCCGCGTTCGAGAACGCGACCCTCTGCCCCTTCACGATGGGCATCACGGTCGGCTCAAACGTCTTGTCCTTCTGGATGATCTTGACCACCCCGGCCGGAGGCGGAGTCTGAAATCCCACGACGTAGATCACCGTGCCGGACGCGCCGGCCACCGCCTTGGCGTCTGGGCTCACCTTCTCGACCTTGACCGTGCCTTGGATGGTGCCGGTGGGGCCGGCGGCCCAGACGGTCGAGGACACGAGAAGGGACGCGAGCCCGAGGATCCTCACAGGCTCACTCCCACCATGAGCCGTGGAATGGACGCGGGCGCGGTGGAATCCAAGCCCACGAGCACCCCCGCCGTGACCCAGACCTGGGCGCGGCTAAAGGCCACGACCGGTCCCGCCCAGAAATGGTCGTTGTCCGGGAGCAGGCTGCCCAGCGAGAGGTCGGCGTAGGCTTCGGCCCCCACGCGCCATTCCTTGGAGACCTGGTAGGTGTAGCCCAGGTCGCCCGTGCCGTGCATGAGGGGCCGGCTGCCAAAGGCGTCCATGTATCCGCCGACGTCCAACGTGGCGTGCGATCCGCCGGGCCTGCCCCACGAGGCGATGAGGTCGGCCCCCAACCACGGTACGCCAAATCTTCCGCCGTTGAAGGGATGGTCAAAGTTGCTTTGGTAGTAGAGCCGGGCCCTGAGTCCCAGGCCTGCGTGCTCCCCGGGATCCTCGGGCCAGATCTTGTATCTCGCTTCGAAGGCGAAATCCGAAAGTCGGGTGCCGGCCGAGCCCGTCACGATCTCCCAGGGCATGGCGAGCTCCAGATCGCGAGTCATGCCGTAAACCGGCCCGAACCAGATCCAGCCGGTGCCGCTCGCCGATGTGCCCTTGGGCGCCTCCCGCCCCCAGAGCCACTGCTCGAGCTCGGCGTCGCCTTGGGCCACCCCTTCGGTGTCTTGAGTAAATAGAAACGCCCTCCGGCCCGCGAAGGCGGATGGCGTTTCTAGAATCAGACAAAATGCGACGCAACCCAGGAGCCGCGCGCGAAAAGAGGGACTCATCGTCCCTCCATCATAGCTTAAAGGTCGAGGGCCTTCACGAAGTAGGACGAGACGTCGAGCAGGATGTTGCACCAGTAGTAGTTGGTCTCGCTACCGTCAGAATTCCGGATACGGCGATTGCAGTTCAGCTGGCCGTCGCGCCGGGTGATCACGTAATCGCCCCCGCTCCAGGTGCCTTCGCTCTGATCCGCGTAGCGGTTCATGGCTTCGAACAGGGCCTGCGCGCGATCGTTGTAGCAGTGAAAGCCCAGGAGCGAGTCGCCGGAGCCGTCGAGGGGGATCTTGGTCCAGTCCATCGTCGACGAAGTGATGTCCGACGAGGTGCTGACGTACGAACCCCAGGCGTCCCGTTTACAGGTGCCGCCGGCCGCCGGGAGCGTCTCGGGTGCCGAGGCGTCCCAGCTCCACTCCGCGTGAGAGTACGCGGTGGTGGCGTAGGCCGTGCAGTTCTTGAACGCGATCGTCAGGGCCGAGTCAGCGTGGGCCGAACCGGCCAAAAGGGCCAGCGACAGGCCGGCCGTCCAGATGGATTTTCTCATCTTAGTTGCCGCTCCGGACCAGGTTGCACGTGACGCCACGGACCTTGACGATGGGGCCGTTCGAGCCGGTTTCGGCCAGGCGCCGGGTGTTGACCGTGAGCTCGTTGGCCGATTTCACGCGGAACTCGATGTACTCGACGTCGCGCCGAAAGCAGTCGGGACCGGCGATCGAATGCGAGTAGCAGTCCGAGGGCGAATAGTTGCCGACGTTCTGGAGCGTCACGATGCGTTCAAAGTGAAGGCCGTTGGCCACGTCGCCGGGGAGAATTCCACCCGACTCGATGGTCTCTTGCTTCACGCGCATGTTCATCGCCAGGGCGGCATCACCCGTCACGACGCGCACGTTGTAGCGGCCGCCGAGGGCGAGCTCGCGCTCGGCGCTGTCGGCTTCGACTTTGAGGGTGTTTTGAAAGAGCTTCTTGCCGATCTTGAGGACTTCGGCGCCGCAGAGGCCGTAGATCTTCTGGGGGTCGCTGCCCGCAGCGACGTTCGGGTCGTCTTGCGCGCCGGGGGTCACGCCGTCCGTGCCCACGACCGTGGGCTGGCCGGAGCGGGTCCAGGTGCCCTTGTAGAACTTCAGAACCTTGCTCTCGCTGGCTTGCGCCGAGCTCGCCACGAGACCCAAAACCACAGCCAAAATCCAGGTGTTACGCATTCCGACCTCCCTTACCCTAACGGTGACGCAGCGGATATAACGCTCCGCATGGTTCTGGCAAGCGCGGCGCGTCGTATTTCGGGGGGTGCGGGATTCTTGCCATCCTTTATCAGCCATGGAGATTGACGCGATATGTCAACATTGGGAACATGAACTCACGGGTAGCGAGTCTGTTGGTGGTGACCTTTATCCTGGCCCCCTGGGCCGCCCGGGCCGATTCGGCCCTTTATCAAGCCTGCTACACGGCCGCCGCTACGGCTGCCGAGCAGCGGTTTCGGACCCTGGGCCCCGAGAAGGCCCTGCACGTGGCGAACCAGACCCTGGCTGAGCACCGGGTCGTTTTGGACAACCTCCGCCGGGGCATCTTTGGCGAAGCCAAGACCCAGCTCCAGGTTCTGAGTCTCCAGGGTGGAAAGAACTTTGATGAACTCCTCGAGCATTCGGAGGGTGACCTCTACAAGACCCTGCGCGCGTTCCGAGAAAACATTCAGAAAGAAGGTCGCAGCGTCGAGATCCACATGGGCAGCCGTGCGGAGGTCGAGGTGACCATCTGTAAGAAGGATTCCTACGACGAGGGCAATTACTGCAGGTTCTACTACGGCGATAGGTACGATCCGGGGAACTACATCGACGCTTTCTACTTCTACAAGCCCATGGAAAACGGCTGCTGGTGGGATCTTGCCACCCTGCAGATCTCCCAGTGCTCCACGATCGGCATGGGTGGGGTGGACGCGGACGGAAAGTTTGTCGATGGGGTGAGTGTCCGGGGCTTCAATCTGGATTCGGCGATCCGAGAGGATGTTCAGGACCGCGGCTGCGACAATGGCACCTGCCACTACGAAGTCTCATCCAAGCTCATCTCCGGCGTCGACATCGGTAAGTACAGGGCGCCCGAGCAGTATGGCCGGGCGACTGCCGAAGAATCCTGCAAACAGTTCAAGGATCCCGTCGGCACCCAAGCCCAAGCCGACGGCACGAGCAATCCCCACGGGGCGCACGAGATTATCCCCAAGATCGTGACGATGTCCGAGGCGCTCTCCGGCCACTAGACCGTCTTCTAAACTCTGTCAGGCCGCGAAGCTTTGACCTTCTCGAGGACCTTCTTCACGTCCTGAGCACGGTCCTTTGAAGCCACCATCAGCACGCCCTCGTGCTCGACGATGATGAGGTCCTTTGCGCCCACCAGGGCCACGACACGGCCCGGGGCGTCCACCACGCAACCGGAGCTCTCGACCGCAAAGAGTTCGCCTCCGGCGAGGACGCCGGCCTCCGTGCGGTTCACTCCGGGTAGGGGCGCCGTCTCGAGCGACGTCCAGCTCCCGAGGTCATCCCAACCGCAGTCGAGCGGAAACGTCACGACGTTGCGGGCCTTTTCCATGACTCCGTAGTCGATCGAGGTCGGAGTCATGCGGGGGTAGGCCTTTTCGACGTCACCCTTGGCGGAGTCCCATTCGTGCTTCATCTCCGGCATGAGCTCGTCAAAGGCCTTGAGCGCCGTGGACGCGCGCCAGAGAAACATCCCGCCGTTCCACAGGTAGTCCCCCGAGGAGAGGTACTCCTTGGCGCGAGCGAGATCGGGCTTCTCGACAAAGGCATCGACCTTGCGGCAGGCACCGCCCTGCGAGGCGCCGACTTTGAGGTAACCGTAGCCCGTTTCTGGACGCGAGGGTTTGATCCCGAGCGTGACCAGGTCGCCGTGCTTCGCGGCCCAGTCACGGGCCATTTCCAAGGTCGAACGAAAGTCCTTTACGCTCGCCATGTGGTGGTCGGCGGGCATCACCATCACGACGGCCTCGGGATCGCGCTCGGCGACCCAGCGGCAGGCCCAGTACACGCAGGGCGCGGTGTTGCGGCCGGCGGGTTCGGCCAGGACTTCGACCCCAGGTCCCACTTCTTTCTTTGTGGCATCCGCAAGCGCACGGGTCGTGACGATCACGCGGTTGCCGGCGGGGACCACGCCGTCGAAGCGCGAAAGGGTTTCGGCGAGCAGGGTCTTGCCTGAGCCAAAGCTCAGGAGCTGCTTGGGGCGCTTGGCGGTGGACTTGGGCCAGAACCGCGTTCCACTGCCGCCCGCCATGATGACGAGGTAGGTGTTCACGGGCGACTCACTTGCGGCTGTAGGCGTCCTCGAGCCTCACCACGTCGTCCAGGTGGGGCGTCGACACCTCGAACACGTCGCAGTCCTCGACGGCGATCATGCGGTGCTTGCGGCCGGTGGGAATGTGGTGCGCTTCGCCGGGGAGAAGCGTGATCTCGTCCATGGCGCCTTTGTCGTTTTCGAAGACAAAGAGCATCTTGCCGCTCTGGAGAAAAATCGTTTCTTCTTTGATGCGGTGGTACTGCAGGCTCAGCTTGTGCCCGCGGTTGATGTGAAGAATCTTGCCGACGTAATCCTTGGTCTCGGCCCAGATGAGCTCATAGCCCCAGGGCTTTTCGACCCGCCGGATGCTCTGCTTGGACATGGTTTCCTTCCGGTTCAGTGCGGCATCCGGGCCACGATGAACGAATCGAACTCCCGCGCTTGGCGGTGCTTCAGACCATCTTTTTGGGCTTCGCCTTCCGAGGCGTAGCCCCCCAGGTAAACGCGGTACCAACGGCCCTTTCCGGGCAGCTCGGCGCTGCGGATAAAGGGATGGAGACCGCGTTTTTCCAAGTCGGCGGCCTTGGTCTTGGCCTCCGCTTCGGCGGGGTATGAACCCACCTGCAGGGTAAATTTTCCGCCCGCGCCTTCGACGGCGGCGGTCTCGGAGTCCTTGGTCGTGCCCGACGTG
Source organism: Bdellovibrionota bacterium (assembly GCA_035495495.1). Classification (GTDB taxonomy): domain Bacteria; phylum Bdellovibrionota; class UBA1018; order UBA1018; family JADZFF01; genus JADZFF01. The sequence goes on along the minus strand of DATJFU010000335.1, from coordinate 137 downwards.
CCATCGCCGTGCGGAGCGGCCTCGGCTTGGGGCTTGCCCTTGGCGTCCGCGACGGAGTTCTGCGGCAGTTTGACCTGCCGGCCGGGGCTGAGCTGCACGCCCGACTTGCCCACCTCTTCGTGGAGCTCCTGAAAGAG
>DATJFU010000334.1:0-2197 GCA_035495495.1 Bdellovibrionota bacterium | reverse complement strand
TGCTCAAGGCCAAGCGGGGCTCGCTCGAGCCGGATCTAGAATGGACTCGCGAGGCGCTCGCGGCGCACCTGGATGGTCTCCATCTCAACTGGCACCCCTCGACGGGGCGCCAGGTTTTCTCTCCGGATTGGCAGCGGGTCTGGGGCCTCGATCGTGCCCGGCGCGCGGACGGCGCGTGGTACGGACCCGACAGCTTTGGGCAGCTCCGGACCGATCTCCACGCTCGGAGCCTGGCTCGGGCCGCGCGGCACCTCTCGCCGGTCCCCGGTGACGCCGTGGTGGACCTGTACTCGGGGATCGGCCTCAGCCTGGAGCGGTGGAAATCCGCAGGCGCGGACTTCTTGGGGGTGGAACTCGGGGCAGAAGCCATCGCCTGCACGGCCCTCAATCTCGGCGAGGACGGCCGCGTGCTTCGAGGCCGATGCTCCGACCGGCTTCCGCAGATTCGCGAATGGAGCCGCCGCCCCCGTAGCGGCCGCGTGGTCGTGTACGCCAATCCGCCGCGGACCGGGCTCGAGCCGGAGGTCGTCGCATGGCTCGCATCCCCCGATTGCGAAGCTTCGATGATGGCGTATCTCTCGTGTTCGCCCGGAACCCTGGCGAGGGACCTGCGTGAGCTGGGGGCGGCGGGATGGGCGCGGGCGGGGTTTGAGGCCTACGACTTCTTTCCGGGAACCCACCTCGTCGAGACTCTGGCCCTTCTCACCCGGAGGGGCTAATCTAGATCGACCTGGAGCTCACCATGACCAAGATCATCAAGAGCGTCGAGTGCCCGCAAGAAAAGATCAAAGCCGGGGGCATCGTCTTCAAAGAGAACTCGGCATCGGATTGTTTCTTCATTATCCGCAAAGGAAAGATCGAGGTCTTCAAGCACTACGGCACACCCAAGCAGGTTCTCTTGGCCACGATCGATGAGGGAAAGGTCCTGGGTGAGATCTCCGGAATCGACGGCCTCCCTAGAACCGCGACCGCGGTGGCCAAGACCGACGTCGAGATCACCAAGGTCAGCTCGGAAACCCTCAAGTACCAGCTCAAGCAGTGTCCCGGCTGGTTCAGGGCCATCATCCTGGACCTGGTCGCCCGCCTGCGTAACACCAACGAGATGTTGGTGGCCAAGGGCGTGGAGGACGCCAACAGTGTCTCGTCGCAGAAAGCGACCGCGGACACGAACCCTTAGCGTTCTCCCAAAAACCAGCGGCGGCGGGGGCCGGCCCCGTGCGTGAGGCCGAACTGGGTCATGCCGATGGCGCGGATTTCGTCGGCCACCTCGCTCGGCGAGTCGCAGATTCTCAAGAGGTCGACGTCCTTGCGCTCGATGGTGCCTTGTTTCTCCATGGTCTCCCGGATGAAGTCGACCATGGGTCTCCAGTAGTCCGCGCCCATCAGAAAGATCGGAAACTCCCTCATCTTGCCCGTCTGGGCGAGGGTGACGACCTCAAAAAGCTCGTCCAGGGTGCCGAATCCGCCGGGGAGCGCGACAAAGGCGTACGAATATTTGGCGAGCATGAGCTTGCGCACAAAGAAGTGCCTGAATTCGACCCAACGGTCGAGGTACGGGTTGGGCTTCTGTTCCTTAGGGAGCACGATATTGCATCCCACGCTCGGTCCGCCGGCCTCGCGGGCGCCGCGGTTCGCGGCCTCCATCACGCCGGGCCCACCGCCGGTCATCACGGTGAAGCCCGCCTTCGCCAGGGCCCCGCCCACGGATCGGGCCATCTCGTAGTACGGATGTCCCGCCTGAAATCGCGCCGATCCAAAGACCGTCACGCAGGGGCCGACAAAGTGGAGGGCACGAAATCCGCGGATCATTTCCAAGAATACGAGAAAGGCCCTCCAGAGTTCGGAGGTTCGGGCCTGCGGTCCTTGCAGCAGCCGCGTCTCGGCGGGGTCCGGAGTGCTCTTTCCCCAATGAAGCAGGGAGGACGGACGCGAGTTCATGTGCTGGATCCGCCGGGCCGCCTGACGATGACCCGCGGGGCCGCCTTGGGCGCGGCCGGGGGGGCTTCAGGTTCAGGCGCGGCCGCGCGCGGCGCGCGGGTCTTGGGCTTGGCGTCCTCTTCTTGCTGCGACTTCCACTCCGCCTCCGTGGGTGCCTTGCGCTCCTCGGCCCAGGACTCGCGGTGATTGACGATCGGCAGGTGCGCGTCCCAGCACGAGACCGAGCAGAAGGCGAGACCGGTCCGCTTGCGGTTGCAGG
>DATJFU010000333.1:0-5058 GCA_035495495.1 Bdellovibrionota bacterium | reverse complement strand
ATCTCCCGGCGACCGGTCACGCGCTCGCCATGTTCAACAGCGTTCTCAACTTCGCCGAGTTGTTTCGCGGCGGACCCGTGCACCGGGACTCGCTGCGGATGCGCGGCACCTTTGGCGACGCGGCCGTCTGCGGGCACCTGGTGACCGCCATTCCCGAGGAGATGCCGCTTCGGGAGGCTCTCGAAGGCGTCGAGCAGCTCAATGAGTACTTTCCGTCCAACGCGCCGGCCTTTGTCTTGAACCGCAGGTTTCCGGCCGTGCCCGTGGACGCCGCCAAGAAGCCGCCGGCGGAGCAGCCGGACAGCTGGCCTTCGCCCATCGCCGACGGAGCCGTGGACTTCGCGGTCAAGCGACGGCTCCTCGAGGACTACAATCTCCGCCTCTGGGAGGACGCCGGCATCCTCAAAAAGGCGCGGGTGCTGCCCCAGATTCCACTGCCCAGGCAAAAGCGCGCGGACGGCGCGGTCGTCGACGCCCTCGCGGCCGAGATCAAGAGCTGGGGGCTGGGCTGACCATGTCGGATCTGGACACCATTCTCAAAGAGCGCCAGGTCATCCTCACCGCGGGCACGGGTGGAGTTGGCAAGACCACCGTGAGCGCCGCCCTGGCGCTCAGGGCCGCGCAGCTCGGGCGCAAAGCCGTGGTCATCACCGTGGACCCGGCCAAGCGCCTCGCCCAGTCGCTGGGCATGGCCCACCTTGGCGACGACCCGACCGATTTGACTCCGCTACTCGGAGACGAGATCCCTCGTGGCGGCGAGCTCTGGGCAGTGATCCCCGACACGCGCCGGACTTTTGAGGGATTCGTCCGCTCGCTCGCGCCTTCTCCACAGGCGCTCGAGCACGTGATGGGCAACCCGATCTTCAAGATCTTCGCCAAGGAGTATTCGGGCACCAACGAGTACATGGCCCTCAAGAGGCTCGACGCGCTCCACTCGACCCGACGCTTTGACATCATCGTCTTGGACACGCCCCCCAGCCGCAACACGCTGGGATTCTTGGACGCGCCGGGACTCCTGAGCCGCTTCTTTGATGACCGGATCATCCAATGGCTGGTCGCCCCCGCCAACAAGGTGATGTCCGTCGGCATGGGCGGCGCCCTCAAGATCCTCGAAGGTCTCACGGGCAAGGGTTTCTTGAGCCATCTGGTGGAATTTTCGACCGCCCTCTTCGAGGTGCGGTTGCCCTTCGCCGAAAATCTCCGGCGGGTGATCGCGCTTCTGCGGTCGGAGAGCTGCGGCGTGGTCCTGGTCGCGGCCCCCGCGGCGGACACGGTTCCCGATCTCGAGCGCTTCTTGGGCGCGGCCGTCGAGCGCGGCCTGGCCTTTGACGGACTCGTGGTCAACCGCACCTACTCCGGGATCTCCCTGACCGAGGCGGACGAGCGGCGGGCCGCGGAGCTGGCTAAAGCCGGACGCCCTGAGCTCAAGGAGGCCCTCGAGATCCTGAGCTCCCTCCAGGGGCAGGAGAAAATGGTACTCGCCGACCTCGAAAGCTGCTTAAATAAGGCCGATGCGCGACGTTCGTCCTTCTTTCTGCGGGTTCCACAGCTCGCCCGAGACGTCCACACGCTCGTGGACCTCGCCCAGGTCGCTCGCATCCTGGGTGGTGACGGCGCTGCTCCCGCTCCTGGCAAGCCCCGCGGTCCTCGCCGGGCCAAAGCAAAAGGCTGAGCCACAATCGCCGCCCCCGGTGACGGCCCGGGGTCCCGCCCGGCCCCAAGATCCTGAGACGCTCTTCAAGGACGCTCAAGAAGCCTTTGGCGAGGGCCTCTACCAAGAGGCGGCCGACCGCCTGCAGCGCCTGGCCGACCGGCACGGCGGCTTTGGCAAGGACGTCGAGGTTCGGGGGCTGCTCGGCCAGTCGCTTCTCCGCCTCGGCCGCTTTGCCGAGGCCATCGCGCCGCTTCGGGGGTACCTCGAGGCGCAGACCAAACTCGGTACCGAGGCTCAGCACACCCGCCTGACCTTGGCCCGGGCCTACATCGGCGCCGGAAAGTACACCGAGGCCCTGCTCTCGTGCCGCGAGGCCCTCGACGCCCGTCGGCCCCCCGGCGGCCAGCCCGCCGTGGGCACCGAGGCGCTCATGCTCCAGGGCAAGGCCCAGCTGGGGCTCCACAAGACCGACCGGGCCGAGCTCGCCGCCGCCTCGGCCCACAGGGAGTGGAACAAGCTCCCGGACTCCGAGAAGAGCGCCCGGGGCTCGTTGGCGGGTGAGCTCGCGTGGACGGATCTCGAGATCCAGATCCGAAAGTGCGAGGCCGAGGATCCCTCGAAGTCGGCCAAGAAGGTCGCCGAGGACGTGGTCCTGGCCGCCATGGACCGTTGGGGCGGCTGCCTGGCCGAGGCCGCGTTGGCGTTCCGGGCCGCGCTGGCCACAGACGATGCGGACTGGACCCATGAGGCGGGCGTCTCCCTGGTTCAGGGGTATCGGCACTTTGGCCAGGCCTGCGCCAATCCCCCGCCCAAGCCGGGCAAGAAACCGACCCCCGACGAGGGCCTCCGTTATCGAGAAGAGCTTTCAGCCGAACTTCGCCGCCGCTGTGGTAAACGGGTGGACGAGGTTCGCGGCACCCTGGAGTCGTGGCGCAAGGGCGAGACCGAAGGTCACCGCACGCGCATCGACGAGGTGCTGACCGGGCTCAAGGACGGGTATGCCACCGCAGACTAGACAAGTTCTAGCCTCCGCCATCGAGGCCAAGCGCAAAGAGGCACGACGTTGGTTCAGGGAGCGGGCGGCCGAAGCGCCCCTCCCCTTCTACACGTCCATCGATCTCAGGGACGCCGGGTTCAAGATCGCCCCAGTGGACTCCAACCTGTACCCCGCCGGCTTCAACAACCTCTGCGCCAAGGACCGCCGCACGGCGGGCAAAGTGTTCAAGGCCCGCATCGACAAGTTCTACCCCGGCACCCGCCGCATCGCCGTGATCCCCGAGGGCAACACGCGCAACGCGGCCTACGCCGAGAACCTGCATCGCCTCATCGAGATCTTCCGCAGCGGGGGCTATGAGGTCGAACCCGGGTGGTGGCAGTCGTCTGGCCAGACGTTGCCCCTGCCCACCCACCAGAACCCGCTCGTGCTTCAGACGGTCTCGGGCGCCGAGGTCCGGATGGCTGGGGTCACGATCAGCGGCGGCAAGCTGCGGATGGGTGACTTTGAGCCCGATCTCGTGGTCCTCAATCGCGACTTCTCCGAGGGTCATCCCCGCGAGCTCGACGGTCTCTCCCAACCCGTCCTGCCCCCCCATCAGCTGGGCTGGCACAGCCGGCGCAAGAGCCGCCACTTTGAGCATTACAACGAGCTCGCGTCCTCATTTGCCCAGGTCCTGGGCGTCGACCCCTGGTTTCTCACCGTCGACACGCAGACGGTCGAACCCGTGAACTTCAACGAGGCCGAGGGCCTGGACCGCGTGGCCGAAGCCGTCAGTGGAATCCTCTCGCGCACCGCCGACGCCTATAAGCGCAACGGCATCGACCGGGCTCCGTTCGCGTTTCTCAAGAACAACGCCGGCACCTACGGCATGGGCATCCACGTCGTGAAGTCGGCAGAAGAAGTTCTCGCACTCAACCGGCGTGAAAAGAACAAGATGAGCGTGGGCAAGAGCCGCACGGACATCCGCAGCGTCGTGGTCCAGGAGGGCATCCCGACCTCGATCCTCGTCGACGACCGGCCCGGCGAGCCCGTCATCTACCTCGCCGGCTGCGAGACGATCGGGGGATTTCTCCGTTCCAACACCGAGCGGGGCGCCGAGGAGAACCTCAACTCCCAGGGCATGGTCTTCAAGACCCTCTGCATGTCCGACCTGCAAAGCCTGTCTGACCCGGATTCGACCCGGGACGCGGACGAAAAAGAGCCGGAGTTGGAGCTCGTCTACGGCACCGTGGCCCGCCTGTCGGCGCTGGCCCTGGGCCGCGAGCAGGCCGAGGTGCCGGGGCTCAATCTGCCCAAGGGCGACGTCTGTTGCGGGTGTGACGACTAAGTTCTAGGCGGGCGCGCGGCTACGGCCAGTGTCCGTCTCGACCCACCCGCAGAAAATCCAGGCATTTTTTCAGGCACGGTGACTGCAATTCCACCCCGCCATGGGATTGCGCGAATGGGTTCGTGTGGGCGGAGTTTCGCCCCTTCTGGCAGGATTGGGTTTCGTTCTCATCGCCTCGGGCTGCCACAAAGAGCAGTCGACCGGGGAGGAACCCGTGGATGGGCTCGAGGCCGCGCTCTCGCAGCTCGGAGCCTGCGAATCCAGCCACCAGTTTCGGATGGTCATCGACGACGTCGCGGACGCCCTCAAGCCCCTCAGGGACGCGACGGCCACCCGCCGCGTCCGCGCTGCGGAAGCCCACCTGGCACTTCTAGGCGCCGAGGAGGCCAGCTCCGAGCGGGTCGATCCGCATTTCTTGGACGACGTCCTCCGAAACTACTGTCTGCACGAGCATGTCGAGCCTCGCCTCATCGATGGAAAGACATTGCCCGAAAACGAGAACCGCAGACGGTGCCTCACCTCCATTACCCTCGGTTTAGGAACGCTGGACAGCTCATATTGGATGAACGACGTACGGCCCGTTCTCGACTACCACGTGCTCGCCTACGCCTCGCACGAGGTGAGATACCTCCTCGAGACTGCGCCCCTCAAGGACTCAACCGCCGAGCCCGTGGCCCGCACCCTCCGCGCGGATCTGCAGTACCTGCAGACCCATCTCTTTGACCACGACAGCGCCTTTGCAAATCTCGACGGCTACTCCCGCGAGGAGCAACGCAAAGAACTTTCTGACATCCTGGCCGCCGTCGAACGGATCCGGCTCCTGGGCGAAAGCACCTACCTGGCCGTGGCCTGCATCTCTCCCTTTGACGCCCTAGGCTTCAACGGCACGAGCGGCACCCCACACCCTTCTGACCTGGACCACTCGGCCCAAATCGTGGGTACCGAAGGCGAGCATGCGGCCCAGATCGTAGGGACCGAAGGCAGCCATTCGGTCGTGGGCCATTGAGGCCTCTGACGGCCCTTGCAGCGGGGGCCCGGGCGCGCTATCCCTAGGACAACGCGCCGTGCTGTGGTGCGCCG
>DATJFU010000332.1:0-5011 GCA_035495495.1 Bdellovibrionota bacterium | reverse complement strand
GGCATGGCCGGCACGGGCGGTCAGGTCGCCGATCCCATCCTGATCAAATCTGACATCACCACCGGAAGCGTCAAGGAGGGGCTCCGCATGGCGGAGGCCCTGGGCGCCAAGGTCGTGAGCATGAGCTTTAGCGGCGAATGCGACAACGTGTTCTGCGAGTTCTACTACACGGCCGAACGGTACGCCGATGCCTTCTGGGACGCCAAACGCGCGGGCATGTTTCTCGCGGCCGCAGCCGGTAACGATAACTGGGACGCGCGCAACACGATTCCGTGCCGTTACAACGGCGCCGTCATGTGCGTGGGCGCGACCAACCAGGGCGACACCAACCGCGTGTCGTACTCAAACTACGGCGACAACGTGGACATCTTTGCTCCCACCGACATCCCCGTCTGGGGACCGAGCGAGACGGACGACACGGTGGGGTTGAATTACCATAACGGCACCAGCGCCTCGACGCCCTACGTGGCCGGTGTGGCGGCCCTCCTGATCGCGGCCAAGCCCACTCTCACGCCGGACGACGTGTTCAACACCCTGGTGAGCACGGCTCATACGGATTCGGCGGATCCCCTGGTGACTCGCTACCTCAGCGCGATCGACGCGATCCGCTCGCTCTTTGACAACCATTTGGATCCCGATGCGCTCGAGCCCAACAACTCGCGCGACGAGGCCACGGCCAACGACGTCTCGACGCCTCACACATTTGACTTCGGTGACCTGACCTTGGATACGGCCACGGACCAGGACTACTTCCTCTTTCACGTCCACGGGTTCTTCGGAGTCCACATCGATCTGTACAACGCGGACCCCATGACCCACCTCGAGCCCGTCCTCGTGCGCCTGGGCGGAGGGTTTGCCCCCACGCGGACGTCGGACCAGTACTTTGTCAACGTGCGCGCCCAGACGTTCACGGGACTTGGACCGGGCGACTACCTGCTGACCGTGCGCCACGCGGCCTCGAGCGCCACGGCCACCCGGCGGGAGACGTTCTACCACCCGGTCGTGCAGTTCACGGGTGAGACGGGCCCCACGGGCGACGCGTTTGAGTCCAACAACAGCTTTGCCACCGCCCATGACTTTGGCGCCAATCGAGGCTCCTACAGCGCGACCATCCACAGCTCCCTGGACAACGACTTCTACAAGTTCACCGTGGGTAGCCCGCTCGGTTCCGAAGAGATGCACTTTGTGATCCGGGCCACGGACGCCCCCCTGACCCTGGTCCTCTATGACTCCGTTGGCACGGCCGTCGCGACGACCACGTCAAACGACCTTGCCCTGTCGACGGGCACCTGGACCGTGCGGGTCTACCAACCCTCGAGCAGCATCACGAGGTACTCCTTCACGACTTTGGGGGCTGTGCCGGTTTCACCCGGCGAAGCGAGCCATTTCTCGCCCCATCCCTCGTCATACTGGCGGATCATCGCCGAGCTCGGAAACATGGATATGAGCATCATCCGGGGCGCCGAGTACCTGCTCCTGCCCTCGGGCCCGCGGCCCAACGAGTTCACGTTCTACGGAAACGTGGACGTGGCGTTCATGGACCGCGACGGCAACACCCTGCGCGAGGGCACGCGGCAGTCCAACGGCCAGGGCGGGTTTACGACCCTGCTCTCGACCAAGGGCCTGGCGGCGGGCGATCTCGTGATCCGCGTGAGCGTTTCTGGGTTTGACGCCTCGGTGGTCGACGAGCAGGAGTGGGCGGACACGGCGTTTCCGTCCGAGCACTTCGGCATGTTTTGGACGCCGGTTCAGTAGGGAAAGGCGGATCAGCCCCCGATGACGAGGGGGTACTGGCCGGCGGACGAGACGTCGCCGATGACCATGGCCGAAGCGAACCGTTTGCGCAGGGCCGCGAGGGCTGGCTGGGCCTGGTTGAGTGGAACGGCGAGCAGGAGACCGCCGGAGGTCTGCGGATCGAGGGTCAACCAACGGCGTTCTTCACTCACACCCGATTTGTAATCCACCTTGCCTTCGGCGTAGGCCAGGTTGGTGCGATGGGCTTTGTTGAGAACCTTGTTCTTGAGGCACTCCATGGCACCCGGCAAGGCGGGGAGGGCCGAGGCACGGATCTGGAAGCTGACGTGGCTCGCCTGGGCCATCTGCAGGGCGTGGCCCGCGAGACCAAAGCCGGTGACGTCCGTCGCCGCGTGGACGTCGAACTCGGAGAGCAGGTCCACGGCTCGGTTGAGCTGGGTCATGCTCTGGACCGCCCCCCGCACCCACTCGTCCTTGGCTTCACGCTTCTTGAGGGCCGAGGTGATGGTGCCTGTGCCGAGGGGCTTGGTGAGAATCAACGCGTCGCCCGCCTTCGCGCCCGCGTTGGTCCACGCCCGATCCTTGCGTACAAAGCCGCTCACCGAGAATCCCAGCTTGAGGGTCTCGTCGTCGATGGTGTGGCCGCCGGCCAGGCACGCGCCGCTTTCATGGATCTTGGAGAGCGCGCCCTTCATGAGAAGGCCGATGAGATCCATGGGGAGATGCGCGCCCGGAAAGGCGAGGATCGTCATGGCCGTCTTGGGCTCGCCGCCCATCGCGTAGACGTCGGAGAGGGCATTGGCCGCCGCGATGGCGCCGAATTCCACCGCGTCGTCCACGATGGGGGTGAAGAAATCCAGCGTCTGAACCAGGTAACGGCCGTCGCCCAAGTCCCAGAGGCAGGCATCGTCCAAGGTTTCGGTGCCAACCGCCAGCTCGGGGAGCCGCTTGAGGTCGAGGCCCGAGAGCACCTTGCGGAGCTCACCGGCGGGCAGCTTGGCGGCGCAGCCGCCTTTGGTCACGGTTTCGGTCAGACGGATGTTTTGTGTGTCCACGGGGCGACATTCCTCCAGTTTTTTACCCCGTGTCAAGGCTCGCCTTGGCGTATGAAGGGGCCATGAAGTCGCTGGTTTGGCCAGTCCTCGCGTCCGTTCTATTGCCCACCGCCGTTTTCGGTCTTCCGCTCGACAAGATCCATCTGCCCCCGGGATTCAAGATCGAGGTCTACGCGGACAAGGTCTCCAATGCCCGCGACATGACCCTCGGGTCCAAGGGCACCCTGTTCGTGGGATCGCTCGACGAAGACAAGGTGCGAGCCGTCGTCGACAAGAACGGCGATCAAAGGGCCGATGAGGTGATCACCATCGCCTCAGGGCTCAAGATGCCCAACGGGGTCGCCTTCAAGAACGGCGCCCTCTACGTCTCGGCTCTGGATCGCATTCTGCGCTTTGACGCCATCGAGAGCCATCTCGACAAGCCGCCCGCGCCGGTGGTGGTGGACTCGTCGTTTCCGAACAAGGAGCACCATGGGTGGAAGTTCATCGCCTTCGGGCCCGACGGTTGGCTCTACGTTCCGGTGGGCGTGCCCTGCAACGTTTGCAAGCAGGACGACCCTCGCTTTGGCACCATCATGCGCATGCAGGTCGACGGCACGGCCAAGCCCGAAATCTACGCAAAGGGCATCCGCAACACGGTGGGATTTGCATGGCATCCCACGACCCACGAGCTCTGGTTCACGGACAACGGGCGGGATCTGGCGGGGGACGACTTTCCGCCCGATGAGCTCAACAACGCCCCCAAGAAGGGTATGAACTTTGGATTTCCGTACTGTCACGGGCCGGGCACGCCCGACCCGGACCTGGGCAATCAGGACTGCAAGAAGTTCACTCCCCAAGCCGCGGGACTCGGGGCCCACGTGGCGGCGCTGGGCATGCGGTTCTACACGGGCCAGATGTTTCCGAAGGAGTACCAGAACCGCATCTTCATCGCCGAGCACGGGTCGTGGAACCGCACCATCCCCTCGGGTTACCGCATCGTGACGGCGACTTTGGACGAAAAGGGTGGGGTCAAGTCCACCGAAGTTTTCGCCGACGGGTGGCTCCAGGACTCCAAGCCCTGGGGCCGACCCGTCGACGTGCAGGTCATGCCCGACGGTGCGCTCGCGGTTTCAGACGATTTCGCCGGGGTGGTCTACCGCATCAGCTACGCGGGCCGGTGACTACTGAATCGTGCACTGCCAGGGCATGGCGTGAAACGGATCCATGTCGCCCTCGAGCATCTTGGACTGGGCGACGAGCTTGTCGCCCTCTTTGCGGACCGAGATTTTGGTGATGTAGTCGCCAATGCCGAAGAGAAATCCAATACAGGTGATCTCGTCGGGTCGGTGACCGGTGCAGGTCAGCTGGGCGCTGGCATAGTTGTCCACGATGTTAGCCTGGGTCACGTTGAAGTAGCCGCTGCCAGCGTCAAAGTCCCTGTAATCCAGGGTGAGTTCGAGGCGTTCCCACTGGGTGTCGCCGACGCAGTTGAGGGTTTGGGTGGTGGGGTTGGCATGGCCTTGCGCAAAGGCGGGCGTCGCCGCGGCCAAGATCATCATCAGTGGAAGAATCTTTTTCATCGAAAGCTCCTTTTGCTGCAAAGCAAGATAGCTTTCGACCGACCCATAGGCCAATCGGATCGAACTATGTTCGGGATAGGTGTGAAACCTATGGCCAGGGCAGACCGGCGATGATCGCTTTGGCCTGGGCATAGTGCACGCCCACGTGGCTGGAGATGAGCCAGTACCACTGGCGCGCGGTCAGATCACCGAACCACGGGTGCCGGTGGGTGAGGCGAGAATCCAGATCCATCCCCGGCTGCGCCAGGGCCGCGTCGAGCCGGTCGTACAGCTTGGGCGCGTAGGCCTGAAACTCCTCGAGGAGGTCGCCCGCTCGGTGCTTGGGCTTGACCTTGGCAATGTCGACTTCGATGGGAGGCCTCTTGCCCGCGGCCAGCATCAGGATGATGGTCTCGAGGCCTTGGGAGACGATCAGCACGTGCTCCAGGACTCCGTTTAATGACCAGTAGCGGGACGAGTCTTCGAGGCCCCGGATGGGTTCGACCAGGATCTTCGTGTTTCGGAGCTCGGCGGGCACCTCGGAAATCTTCTCGACCAGTTTGCCCGCCAGGCGGTCAAAATTCGCGCGGACCTCCGAGCGAGGCATCCGGCGCGAGACCACGGGTTTGAGCCAGAGTCTGAGGTAGGCGCGTTGGTAGA
>DATJFU010000331.1:0-3084 GCA_035495495.1 Bdellovibrionota bacterium | reverse complement strand
AAGCGTCGCGCCCGGGCTGAACGGAAAGCGGTTGATGGTCTGAAAGAACATGCCGCGGGACTGCTCGCGGAAATCATCGCCGCCCTTGCGTCCCAGGATCTCGCCGAGCCGAAACGCCGCGCGCCAGGCGGACGGATGACCCGAGTGCTTGTCCAGATACTCCTTGAACGCCTGCTCCGCCCGGTCGTACTGGCCGAGCCAGTAGAGGGTCTCGGCGCGGTTCACGAGCGCCGTCGGCACCGAGTCGCTCTGGTCCCCGTAGTATTTGAGCCCTTTGAAGTAGGCGGCCAGGGCCTGCGCGTATTGGCCCCGATCGAGAAAAAGGTCGCCGATGCGCAGGGCGGCCTCGGCCTGCGCGGCCTTGTCGGGGGCGTTCTCGACGACCCACTGGTAGGCCTTTGATGCCTTCTCGGTCTGCCTCAGCTCGAACATGGCCTCGGCTGAACCCAGCTGAAACACCCAGGCCAACCGATGGTTGGGGTAGTGCTTGTACAGCCAGAGAAAGGACTCGAGCGCCCCCAGGGAGTTTTTGTCCCGGACCGCTTTGACCGCCATGTAGGTTCCGGCGTGGAGGGCGGCGGGCGATCCCGGGGCATCCACCACGAGCTCTTTGAGCAGGCGCTCGGCCTCGGCGCCGAGGCCCAGCTTGAGCATCGCGTTGGCCCGCATGAACTTCATCTCATTGGAGAGCGCCGACCCGGGGTGCTCCTTATTGAAGAACTCGGCCGTCCGGACCGCGAGCGCCAGCTTGCCCGCGCGGTAGAGATCGAGGGCCAGCTTCAGGTACTGGTCTTCTTCGGTATCGCCCTTGGGTTCGTAGTAAGGATAGTCGGCGTCGGGGGTCGTCACCGGAAACCAGCGGCCAAAATCGATCTCCTGGCGGGCCGGCCTGAATTCCACGAAGACGTCCCGCTCGTCGCCCAGGGGCTCCTTGCAGTACTTGCCGGCGTCCGCGACGTCGTGCTGCCGCTTGAGGCTCGCCACCCGGCGCCGCACGCGCCGCTCGGCGGTGGCCTGCGCCACCTTCAGGGCCTCGAGCTGGCGGCGGCGCTTCTCCGCCTTGCGCGCCTCGACCAAGGTGGGGCCGGCCTTCTGCCAGAAGTCCACCACGTACGTGGGCGGAATCCGGTTGTGATAGTCAAAGGTCACCATCGCCGGGTCAGCGGGGGCCTTGTCACCGCCGGGATACTTCCAATGTCCCTTGATCCTCACGCCGGCCGGCTCCTCGGCGACGGTGATGTGCCCGACGCGCTGGTCACCGGTCTGATCGAGGCCCTCGACCCAGGACTTTTCGCTCCCGAAGGGGATGCCCAGGTCCAGCAGCGAGATGTCCTTTAGGAGAAGATCGAAGCCCGAAGCCGTGGACGACCAAACCGTCTGAACGCCCGGATCTACGGGCACGACGATGCGGCTATGGGTTTCAAAAGTCTGGATCTCGATCTTAGGAAAGGGGGAGTCGGCTTGCGCGGACAGCGCCGCAAGCATCACGCCGACGAAGGTAAGGACCTTCAAAGAACGAATACGAGCCTCCCTGCTCCCTAAGCATCCCGTCGTCCTGACGGGGCGCCGGCTGTTCACCTTTGCCGAGCGGCAATGGGATCACCTGAGTTCATGATAGCAGAATCTAGCCGGATGCAACCCCAGCCCCGCGGAAAATTCCCACCGTTCCGGTTTCGGCACGGCCGTCAATATCCTATGATGTAAGGATGCGACGATTAGTATCCGCGACCGCGGCCATGATTTGCGCGGGCCTCTTGGGAGGCTGTGGAATTCTCATCGGCTCGGTCAAACCCATCACCGGAAAATCGGACGCTTACAGCTTCACCGCCCCTTCAAAGAAGGACTCGGAATGGAAGGCGCTCCCCTCGGACACGCAGAACGCCGACGGGGAGGCCCTGGAACCCGCGGTCGACGTATCGGACCGCAGCTGGCAGCACCACCGTTCGGGCGCCATCGTCTCGATCAACAGCGCCTGCCGTCCCAGCTACGGCTACGCCTCCGAACCCCTCCGTAAATACACGGACTTGCTTCTCCTCGGGTTCATGGATCTCAAGGACCGCGAGGAGCAGACGCTGGCGCTCCAGGGACTCGATGCCCTCCAGACCACGGTCCAGGGCAAGGTGGAGGGCCGGACTGTCAAGATCCGCACCGTGGTTACCCGCCGCATCGAGTGCCTCTATGACCTGATGTACGTGGCCAAGCCCGCCATCTTCGGCGAGCAGCTCGACGATTTCACAAAGTTCGTCCAATCCCTGAAGTTCGACGACGCGGGGTAAAACCTGCCCATGTGCCCCCTCGGCTCCCCGGGTTAATCTGAATCCATGGCGCAGTCCAAAGGCGTGGTTCTTACCGGCTTTTCTCGGGTAGGCGCCAAATTGATTTCAATGGTCGAGTTCGGCGGCGGCTTTTCGATGCTGGCCGCCCAGATGTTCAAGGAGCTTCTGTACGCTCCCTTCTACTTTCGACTCACGATCCAGCAGATCTATTACATCGGCATCCAATCCTTTCTCCTGGTCGCCGTCACGGGCCTCGCGACGGGTTCGGTCATGGCCCTGCAATTCGGCTATGGTCTCGCCAAGTTCGGAGGCACCCTCTACGTGCCCAAGATCGTCGCGCTGACGGTATCGCGTGAAATGGGACCGGTGTTCACGAGCCTCCTGGTCGCTGGCCGCATCGGCTCGGGCATGGCCTCCGAGATCGCATCCATGAAGGTGACCCAGCAAATCGACGCCATCCGTGCCCTCGGCACGAGCCCCATCAAACGCATCGTCACGACCCGGGTGCTCGCGTGCCTGGTCGCCCTGCCGATTCTGACCCTCTTCAGCGATTACATCGCCCTTTACGGCGCCATGCTGGTCTCGAGCCACGAGCTCAACATCAAGAGCGGGTTTTTCTTCGGCAAAGTGGTCGAGACCCTGCAGATGGCCGACCTGCTCACGGGCATGGCCAAGACCGTGGTCTTTGCCTTCTTCATTTCGGTGACGGCGTCGTGGAAGGGCCTCAATACGGAGGGTGGAACGCAGGGCGTGGGCAACACGACCACCTGGGTGGTCGTCGCTTCGTCGATCTTCATCATGGTGGCTG
>DATJFU010000330.1:0-3963 GCA_035495495.1 Bdellovibrionota bacterium | reverse complement strand
GACCACCACCACCGATCCCGGGACCACGACCACCACCACCGATCCCGGGACCACGACCACCACCACCGATCCCGGGACCACGACCACCACCACCGATCCCGGGACCACGACCACCACCACCGATCCCGGGACCACGACCGGCAGCACGCCTCCGCCGGTTGAACCCCCGGTGGTCGAAGTTCCTGGCAATCCCATTCAGGTGGGCCTGGGCCTCAAGCACGGCTGCTTCTTGGATGACAAGGGAGCGCCCTGGTGCTGGGGCGACAACAGCGCGGGCCAGCTCGGCCGGGCAGGCACCGCGTCCACGGTCCCCGTCAAAGTCACCCTGCTCGGCGCCGCCAAGGCGACCGATCTCGTCTCGGGCGACACGTTTACCTGCGCCCTCACCGACGCCCAAGAGGTTCAGTGCTGGGGCAAGGTCTACACGGGCGACGACTCGGCCGTACGCCGCATCAAGGACGCCGGCGGCACCCAGACTCTGGCTCAGGCCGTGGGCTTGGCGTCAGGCCGCACCCACGCCTGCGCGCGGATCACGGACGGCACGTCGACCGCGCTCGAGTGCTGGGGCACCAACGCCAACCACGAGATCGGCGATGGTGTGGACACCTCGGGATCGCCCTTTGCCGTGCGAATCACGGCACACGCGCTCGACAAGACCGGCAAGAAACTCGATCCCGCGGCCTTGGGCTTTGACCAGGTCACCGAGTCCCTGGGGGGCAAGGGTTATACCTGCGCCCTGCGGTCCCGAGAGGTGTACTGCTGGGGCCGGGCCAAGGCGCTGGTCAACACCAGGGTCGAGACGCTGGCGACCAACGCGCCCCTGTACCTCTCGAGCGCCGATCACGACAGCCTCATCTTTGACTCCCTGCCGGACGTGGACCGCATGTTGCCGCAGGGCCGGGTCGACCGTGGCTTCTGCGCCCTCGAGGCCGCCAACGACGGCCGGCGCCTGGTCTGCCGCTCGGCGGGCACGAACAAGGACCTGCTGCTCACGCAGATTCCGCTCACGGGCCTCTCGCCCGGAGAAATCTCGCGAGTCGTCGGTACCCGGGCGACGTTGCCGGGTAGCGCGCGCAATGTCCCGGTTCTCTGCCTCAGACAGGCCGACGCCGTGAAGTGTTTCTTTGGCGGCGCGAGGACGGACGCGCCCTTCCCGAACGCATCCGCGGATCTCAAGCCCGTGGTGGGACTCGACCACGGCGTCTCGGCGTTTGACGCCTACCCCGCGGCGACGGGTCTCAGGATTTGTGGAATCGAAAGCACCACCTTGAAGTGCGCGGAGGGTTGGGCCCCTCCGGATGCACCGGCGCTGAAGAACGTGGTGGGCCATTGAGCGGCTGGAAGCGATGAAGAAGCTGATCGTGGTTCTGATCCTCGTGGCCCTCGGGGCTTGGTGGTGGGGGAACTCTCCCGTCCATCACCACGAGGACTTTGACGGCCCATCCGGTGGAACCAGCCTGGTCAAGGCCATGAGCCGTTACCTGTCCAATGGCGGCGGCGCTGAGAGCCTCGGCCTCCGTAAGGTGGCGGGGCGTGCTTCGAAGCCCGCTGCGGCCCCCGCGGCCCAGGAGAGCCCCGGGCGCAAGTTCGCCGAGTGGAGCCCCCGCATCCAGAAGGCATTGGCCCGCGCCGGAGCCGACGAGAAGGGCGACGGCAGGGATCCCCTGACCTGGTGGCTGATCCTCTACCGCGTGGGAACCGACCCGGACGTCAAACAGGGGCCGAGCCGGGCCACCACGCTCGATCTTCTTTGGGCCCCTGGCGGCGAGACCACCGCGCGCGACACCGTGGACCGCCTCCGCAAAGTGCTTCAGGTCGGCGAGGACGCCCAGGTTTCTGAGGCCGCGCGCGCGTTCATCTCGGAGTCCCTGACCCGAGCGGGCCCCGACCACCCCTCCCGGGCCGATCTCGAGGAGCTCGCCCGTGAAGAGGTGGCCGTTCTGGGCAGACTCGCGGGAGAAGGCGTGGGGGGCCCCTTTGCCGAGGCAGTCGCCATCGGACAGGCGCTCACCCGTAGCGGCGGACCCGCCGCGGGCCAGGCGCTACTCGACCGGCTGGCCCAAGAGGGTGTCCCCGAGGAGACGCGATCGGCTCTGGCCCGGGAGATCGAGGTCACTCCGGCCTCGGCCGTGGCCGGGGCCCAGCACTCCGACGGCGGGGACGCTGACGGAGACGGCATCAACATGCCCGAACTGTCAGACCACTGACACGACGACAATCAGCAAAAGCGCTGTTAGCATGGACTCCATCCATCGCATTCATCCAAAGGAGCGGAGTTCATGCGTTCGAGCAAATTATTCGCAGCGGCTGTAGTGGGTTTTTCCTTGGCTTGGTCGGGAGGAGCCCACGCGGGATTCAGCCTCGGCCAGCTTCAGAGCCTGGCGTCCATGACTCAATCGAGCGTGGACCAGGTGCTCCAGACCATCGGTGAGGCGATGGCCTACCGCGCGTACATGCCGGCCCACTCTCTCGGCAGCACGATTGGCCTCGACGTCGGCGTCGACGCGAGCATGATCCAGACTCCCACTGAGTTCAACACGATCATCCAGACCGTGACCGGTCAGGCCGTTCCAGGGTCCATCATCGTGCCCCACCTGAACATCCACAAGGGCCTGCCCATGAACATCGACCTGGGCTTTACCTACCTGCCCAATTTCAGCAACGTTCCGACGCAGAAACTCGAGAGCATCGGGTTTGAGGGCAAGTGGACACCCATCAACATGGGCTCGGCCGGCCTGAACCTGGGCGGCCGTCTCACGTACGACTCCGCTACCCTGGCCTTTGTCTCGATGAGCACCATCGGCGTCGAGGCGGTCGGTTCGTTTGGCCTCGGGATCATCGAGCCCTACGCGGCCCTGGGCTTTGACGAAACCTCGGCGACCATCGACGTGAGCGGCGCCACCGTGCCGCTCCCCGGCGGCGTCAAGGCCAGCGGCAGCTACTTCGTCCCGAAGGGTCACGTCGGCCTGGCCTTGAAACTCATGTTCATCAAGGTGGCCGGGCAGTTCGACTTTCACGGCTCCGGCGGCAGCAGCTTTGGCCTAAAGGCCAGCCTGGGGTTCTAAAATGCGGTCACGGATCAGCCGGCGAGTCGGCAGGACCTTGCCCGTGGGCGTCGCGCTCGCCGCGATGGCGGCGGGCCTCACGGCCTGCGACGACGAGACCAGAAAGCTCGCCGAAGGCCTGGTCGTGAAGCTGGCTGACTCCGTCGGCCTGCATATCCAGCCCCAGCAACCGGCCGAGGCCAAGAAGCCGGATGCCAAGGGCAAAGAAGGCGAGCTGACCTCGGAGGGCGCCAAGGCGTCCAAGGAGCACGCCGAGCTTCTCCAGGAGATGTACCGGGTGGTCTACGACCGGGACATCGAGAACCGCTCCGAATACGGAAGCCTGGTCGACACCCTGAACCAGGGCGCGTCGCTCGAGGGCGTTTACAACGGTTTCACGCACTCCTCCAACTACCGCCGGCTCGAGGTGGCCAATCCAGGGGCCACTCCGGCGGCGTTGAACGCCTTTGGCAAGGAGCTCGCGCGGCTCACGCTCGAGCTGCCGGCCCCGACGGAGTTCGATGCTTCGGCGGCACAGCCCCTGGCCACGCCGGTTCAGCCAGGGCTCAGCGAAGAAGAGACCGCGGACCAGGAGCACGGAACCATCGACTACGGCTCAGCTCCCGAGAAGAACGCCAAGCCCGCGCCCGCGGCGGCCGACGGTCAGGGTGTGCCCGCGGCGGCCAAGCCGCCCCTGGACCAGCTCGCGACCAAGTACTCCAACCTCTTTGTGGGCGCTTCGATCTTCACCCTCAAGCGCATCCTGGGCGACGAGGCCCTCAAGGTCATGGCCGTCAAGAAGGAGTACCGCGAGAAGTTCGCGCTTTGGTACTCGCAGTGGGTCGTGGCCGAGGCCGGGTATGGCGTGGACTTTGGGCTCGACCAGAGAAACAAGGCCGACGCCGACTTTCACTACGCC
>DATJFU010000329.1:0-3806 GCA_035495495.1 Bdellovibrionota bacterium | reverse complement strand
CGAGCGTGACGCCGCCTGAGCTGTCCGTCGCCCCCGGGGGAGCGGTGGGGGCGACCTCGAGGCCCCACTGGGCCGAGGGGCCGGTCTCGGGCGTGGGGGCGGGCGCGGGCGCGGGCGTCGCGACGGCGGGGGCCTTGCTCGTGTCCGGCAGGGGGGCGGGAGCCGGGGTCTCGAGCAGCTTTCCACTGCGGATCAGCTCTTCTTCGGTGGGAATCTTGATGGCCTCGGCGTCAGGTGGCGGAGCCGCGACCGCGGGCGCGACGGGTTTCGGCGCCTTGCCGGCCTCGATCACCCCATCCGGGATGTCGTCCTTGCCCGTGTTCTGCATGCTGTCGGGCAGGTAATCCGTCTCGTCCTCCTTGGTCTCGGTCTCGACCTTGCCCTCGCTCGGTCGCGCGGCCCAAACGGGGGCCGAGGCCAGGAGCGAGGCCAGGATGAGCAGGGTCGTTCTTGGGAGAGTTGCCGGTGCCATAGGGCGTGCCCTATGATTCTGACAGGAAGTGGCGCCACGAGCAAAATACACGGCTGTTTGGCTGGCGGCGTGGATCTGGTTGATCCCGCGCGCCCAGGGCGCCGATCCGGCGTGGACCACGCGTCTCGATCAGGTCCAGCGGCGTTACGACGAGCGGGTCGAGCCCATCTTCGCGGGCAAGTGTTTTGACTGCCACGCCGAGCGGGAGTGGAAACCTTGGTACTCCTGGATCCCCGGCGCGGCGGGGTCGATCACCGAGCAGAAGACCGCGGCCCTGCGCCGACTCAATTTCACGCGGGGCTTTCCCTTCGAGGCACCGGTGGGACCGCGGGAGCAGCTCGAAATGCTCCGTTCGTCCCTGGCGGACCATGACATGCCGCCCTCCTGGTACTGGGCCGTCACGCCTGGGGTCGCGCTCACCGAGCCAGAAGAGGGGGTCATCCTCGACTGGATCGCCGAGTCGCTCGAGATCCTCGAGCGGGGTCGCTTGCGCCGCTAGCGGTTCGGGCGTAGCTTTTGAGGATGCAAAATCACACCGGCATCCGTGGAATCGTCGTCGTTTCGTTCGCCCTCGCGCTCTCTTGGGGGGGTAACGCCCGCGCCGCGGGCCAGTGCTGGGCGGGCGATCCTTCCAAGGTGACCCTCGAGTGGACCGCGTACAAGTTCACCGAGAAAAAGGGCGTCAAAGCCAAGTTCACCAAGGTGGCGATCAAGGGCCCGACCAAGGGCAAGTCGGTGCTCAATATCCTCAAGGCGAGCACGTTCAAGGTCGACGCCTCGTCGATCGACACGGGCGATAAGGGCCGCGACACCAATATCTACACCGCCTTTCTTCAGAAGCTCGCGGGCGACATCCACGGCGGGTTCAATGTTTCGGGCGGCAAGGGCAAGGACGTGGCCAAGGTCGAGCTCCGGCTGAATTTCAACGGCAAGTCCCAGGTCATTCCCCTCCAGTACGCGCTGAGCGGCGACGGCAACCTCGAGCTCACGGGTGCCATGGACGTCCTGAAGTTTGGGGCCGACGCCGCCATGGAATCGCTCAAGGCCGCGTGCAAGACCCAGCACACCGGAAGCGATGGAAAATCCGTGACCTGGTCCACCGTGGACTTTCGGATTTCGGCCGCATTTACTAAAACCGACTGCTAAAGTCGGATATTAGGTCTAACTAACTGAAACCATAATAAAAACACCCATATTGTCGCTGGGGTGCAACCCTGGTACACTGCGCCGCGTTGGATTGGACCATGCGGCGGCTAGCACGACATTCCACTACAGTCCTTTTTGCCCTGATTCTGGGCATCTCCGGTGCCCGGGCGGCGCAGCCTTCGTCTTTTCCGCTCCCCGGAAGCATCGCCGACGACAACGCCCGGCTCCACCAGGCTTATGGGGACCTCGAGGCCCACATGCCGGGCATGCGTTCGTCCCTGACCCCGGCCGAGGCCGGCCGCCTTTACAGTCTCATGCGGAACCATCCCGTGGCGGCCCTCACCGACGAGAACGTCGGCAAGTACGATCCCACGGGGGAGATCGGTTACTGCTTTGGCAGGGCCATGGCCGTCCAGCTCATGGCGCGCCGGATGGGACTCTCCGAGAACTTCATCCGCAAACTCTTTCTGATCGGTGATCTCAGAGAGGGCACCGACCCGGAGTGGCGCTTTCATGTCACGACGCTGATTCGCGTCCACAGGGCCGGGGACAACTACGAATGGGTCGCGGTCGATCCGCTTCTGCAGGGTCCGATGATCGCCCCGGCCTGGCTCAAGAAGGCCCGGTCGATCTGGGACAAGAAGAACAAGGCCTATGCGTACGTCGCCGACGCGGACGCGGTACTCCCGGACGTCCGGCATTTTCCGGAGGTGGCCGCCGAGACGAGCGCGGGGATCATCGAGCTTTCGTTTCGCCCCGAGCATAAGACCGGCTTCACCAAGGCGGGACCCCTCTTCGACGCGCGCACCTACAACGTCGGGCCCGTGACCCAGGACCTCCAGTTTCTCGACATGTCGACGCTTCCCGAGCCCGAGGCCTTTGACCTCGCCCGCATGGAGATCGACGGCGTCGTCTACGACTACCACGGCTACTTCAGGGATCTTCTCCAGGACATTCGCACCCGCCCCGACGCCGCGTTTCAGGTCACCGACCACGGAGAAACCCCATGAAGGGTCATTCGATGCCCAGGCTTCTGGATCTGGCGCTGACGCCCGAGATGTACGACTCCTGGGAGATCGAGACCGCCCAGGCGCGCGAGGACGTGATCCGCGCCCGCCTGGATGAATACGTCCGCCACGCCAAGAAGAATCTGCCGTACTGGCGGGACCGCCTGTCCGCATATGACCCCAAGGCCGAGCATCCGCTTCTGGGCGTGCCGGCCATGGGCAGCGACGATCTTCGGCCCGGTTTGCCCCCGCAGGGGAGTGATCTCGTGGCCCATGCCGGCGCGGCCATCACGTACTTTCAGAGCGGCGGAACCACGGGCATGCCCAAGAGCGCTCTCTTCGGAAACGACGAGATCGAGGCCCTGGCCCAGCCCAACGCCCGCGGATTCTACGCCCTGGGCCTCCGCGCCGACGATCGCGTGGCCAACCAGTTCGCCGTGGGCGGGCTGTACATGACGTTTATCCACATCAACCGCATGCTGCAGCAGTACGGCTGCTCCAACTTTCCGTTCGCCAACAACACGCCGGTCGACTTCGTCCACACGGTGACCAAGATGTTCGGCATCAACGTCTTTACCGGCATCACGAGCGTGGTGCTCTCCACTTTGCGTGGGCTGACCGAGCTGGGACTCGACGGTATCAACATTCAAAAGGTGTTCTACGGCGGCGAGCACATCTACGAGGCGGACAAAGAAGAACTCAGGCGCAAGCTCGGGGTCGAGCTCATCGCCGCGCCGGGATACGGAACCGTGGACACCTGGTACATCGGCTATCAGTGCCTGAAGACGCCCACCGGCGTGTTTCATGCCCACGACGACCAGACCTTTATCGAGATCGTCAACGAGGACACCGGTAGGCACTGCGCTCCCGGCGAGGTCGGCATGCTCTACGCGACGCCGTTTCCGCGCCGGGTGACGCCCGTGGTGCGCTACCGCGTAGGCGACCGCGCGCAATGGCTGCCCGAGGCGTGTGCCTGCGGCCGCACGACGCCCCTCTTCAAGCTCCTGGGTCGGGGCGACGACGTGCTCCGCATCGGTTACGACTCCGTCGACTACGCGTTCATCCAAGAAGCCGTTCTCGCGGTCCCCGGGCTGACCGGGACCGTGCAGATGCGCAAGCGCCGCGAGGCCGGGCGCGATCGCCTCGAGATCAGCGTCGAGACCGAACTCCCCGCGACCATT
>DATJFU010000328.1:0-4603 GCA_035495495.1 Bdellovibrionota bacterium | reverse complement strand
GCCCTCTATCGTCCAAACATCTTTCAAGGGAGCTGCACCGAAGAGGCGCCCCGGCCTTTCATTCCCAACGGCATTTTCTAGGGGTACACTGCTGGGGTGATCCCGCGCAGGTTTCGCCCTCCCCTTCCCCGATGGACCACGGTCTTGAGCGGCCTGCTCATCGTCGTCGCGTTTCCGCCGTGGGATTTTCCGTTTCTGATCTGGATCGCCCCGATCCCGTGGATCCTCGAGCAGAGAAGGTCATCCCTCAAGGACGGGCTCTGGTCGGCCTTCTGGCTCTCCTGGATCATGACCCTGGGCGGCTTTGGCTGGGCCGCGTACGCCGTGCGGGAGTTCGGCGGAGTACCCCTGCCCCTCGCCATCGTCGGTGTCGCGATCGCGGCGTGGTTCGGGCAGCTGCAGTTTCCATTCTATTCAGTCCTGCGGAGAATCATTCCCCCGGCTTGGTACCGGCCCGCGATCCTCGCGCTCGTCTACACCGCCGGCGATCAGTTCTCGCCCAAGATCTTCAAGGACACCTTTGGCCACTCGCAGTACAGCGTCGCGGCCACCCGCCAGCTCGCCGAACTCACCGGCACCATGGGGATCACCTTCTGGATCTGGTGGACCGCCGAGGCGCTGGCCCGGCCCGCGGAGTGGGCGGTCTCTATCCTGCTCAAGCGGGTGGGACGAATCAAGGCCGCTCTGCCCCGCCCGAGCCGGGTGGAGTGGAGTGAGGTCGGAACCGTCCTCGCCGCCGGCCTCCTGATCTCCCTCTGGGGATCGCACCGAAGCTCGCAGCTCCGCGCGGAATGGAACTCGTCCACCCACCGCGTCCGCCTCGCGGGGATCCAGGCCAACATCGGCGACTTTGACAAGATCGCCTCCGAGAACGGCCTGCAGGACGCGGCCATGAACGTGATGCATCAGTACTTCATGCTTTCGGACCGCGCGATGCAGGCCAAGCCCGCGCCCCAGGCGATCATATGGCCCGAGACCTCGTATCCCGCATTGTTCCGCTCGCCGTCCAACTCGTTTGAGGCCGCGCGCGATCACAAGCTCGAGGAGTTCGTGGGCTCATTGGGCGCGCCGCTTTGGTTCGGCGGTTACGATCACGCCGATGACCATGACTTCAACACGCTCTTTTTCTTGGAGCCCGACCAGCCGCCCAAGGCGCCGGATCTGCAGATCTACCACAAGAGCATCCTACTGCCGTTCGGCGAGTACATCCCCTTTGCCGAGGACTGGCAGTGGGTGCACGACGCGTTTCCGCAGGTGGGGTTCTTTGGGCGCGGACCGGGTCCCACGGTTTACCATCTCCATCCCAAGGGGAGTGATCCCATCGGCGTCACGCCGGTGATCTGCTACGAAGCGCTGTTTCCGGAGTTTGGTGTCGAGGCCGCTCGAAAGGGCGCGCAGCTCCTGCTCAATATCACCAACGATTCTTGGTTCGGTCCTTTCGGCGAACCTCACCTGCATCTCGCTCTCTCGACCTTCAGGGGCATCGAGACGACGCTGCCACAGCTCCGCGTGACCAACACCGGAGTCTCCGCGCTCATTCTCCCCGACGGTACGATCACCCAGGCGACGCCTCTGTTCACCGAGCAGATTCTCCAGGCCGACATCGCGGTGCCCCCTCCGGGCGGATTCCACCGCACGCTTGCCGTGCGCCTCGGCGGCGAGTGGTTTGGCCGTCTCTGCCTGCTTTTGGGCGCTGGGGTGTGCCTCGCGGGACACACCGTCCAACGCCGTCGCCGACGCCGCGATTGAAAAATTGACGCAACGCATCTATGCTGGAGATCTACGGGTTCCTGTCCCGTAACGGGGTGAGAGAATGAATTTGAGGGCTTCGGCCTGGCTGATCGCTGCGATCCTTTGCGTGCCCATTTGGGCCGCGCCCGCGCTCGCCAACGAAGATGACGATGCCCCTCCCGTCCAGGTGCCACCGCCCGATTGCACCAACGTCTGCTCGGACCAATGCCCGATGACCTACCTGTTTACCTGCTACTCCGGTGACGGCACGGACGCCCCTCCGCCTCCGACGGGTCAAACCGATAATCCCGGCAACCATGACGGAGCGGCGGCCCAGGTCCATCAGCCCGTGGCTCAGTCGCAAGACGTGCCCACCGACGCCTGCGGCCGCGGCGGGCCCCACGGCGCGCATGCCGCGCTTCTGCCGGGCCTCCGCCAGCGCTTTCATGATTCTTGTGAGGCACCGGCCCCCGGACGCTCGGCCGAGTTCATGACCGGCGTCCGCTTGAGCGAGCACGAGGATCCCACCGACGAAGATCTGGCCGCGATCGACACGAGCCAGGAGCCTTGGAGCGGCCTCACCTCGCGGGTGACGGCGGCTCGCGCGGCTCACGGCGCCCAGCGCCGCACGCTGACCCGCCAGCTGTTTGATGCGGCCACGCGGAGAAGCTTTGATACGCAAACCCGGGCTTGGGTCGCCGAATACCGGCGCGACATCCCGCGGGCTCTCAACGACGATCTCCTGGTCAGTGATGGTCACTCCTTTAGCGTGGAATCCGCTCTCGCCGCGACCGAAGCCCGGGCCGAGGCCGTGCGCAGCGCGCTGGCTTCGATCCCCGCGGCCCGGAGACCGCCTTGGGCGACGGCCCTCGCGAGCCACCTGGGGCCCCTGTCCACCCGGAGCCGAGCGGTCACGACCCTCTTCAACTCCATCTCGAGCCCGTCGGCGCACATGAGCTACACGACCCGGCAGAACATCGAGCGCAGGCTCAACGAGCTTCAGACGGGATGTTCGAGCGGAGATACCTGCACGCCACGCGGAGCCGGCTCGCTCACCCGGGTGACCGAGCTCCTGGCCGCGGTCCCCGCGCCGGTCGAAGGTGAGACCGAGAGCGCCGAAATTCAGCGCATCCGGATGGCGCTAGATGGCCTGGGCGAGAGCGCGCGGCCGCTCAAGCAGATGCTCGCGGGCGAATCCCAAGGCGCGGACGACCTGGATTCTTCGTTTCACCGGGAGTCGGTCAACATTTTCGGCATGAGTGACTGCCGCGCACTGGATCAGCAGATCGCCACCCAGGTTTACGCCGCCGATCACGAGCCCTCATGCACGCAGTATTGCCAACGGGTACATCCGGGGTCGACGTACGACCGCCACGCCCGCAGGTGCAACTGGACGGTTTCGCCCGCGGGGACCGATGGCGACGCCGGCCGCCCCCTCACGCCTCCGGGCGGCGGTGGGCCCGGCTCCACCCACGTCGATCCGGGCCACTGATCCCTCCCTGCACGCACACCGGACACCTGTCGTTTCACGAACAGTGTCCCCGGTGACACAGGGTCAAAAACAGCAACATCTCCGGGCCGTTAGCGGAGGCGCCACGGGCACGGGCGTTGCTCTTGTAACGGGATATGTGGGGCATCCGAAAAATCACCTTCTCGGTTCTGGCGGCGACGGTCTCTCTGACTCTGTCCGGCTGCCTGACCCCCGACCCGATGTACCTCGCCACCCCGGGCTGGAATCCGAACGGCGGAACGAGCTTTGGCGCCACCGGTGCCGGCTCGACGAACGCGAGCGGCTTTACCTGCCCCGGCTACCACAACGTGGTCCCGGACTTTGACCAGAACCTGGATGGAACGGAGTTCTGGGACGTCTGCTACAGCGCGACCGACAAGGCCCAGATCCAGATCAGCGGCTCGACCTCCAACGATCCCTCCGTCTGCGTCTATCCGGTGCAGATCATCGACTCCGCCCACGTCATGGTGAAGCAGGACCTCTCGACCGGCGGCCTGCTCAAACAATGCGTGTACGCGTCCACGAGCGACGGCCATTACGCCAAAACCTACTACGACTGGCACAATGTCAGCGCCAGCTTCGCCGCGACCAACTACAACGCGGTGATCATCACCAAATCGACGAACCAGGCGCAGATGGACATCTGCCTCAATGGTCCGGCGGGGCCCGACTACTACGCGTGCCCCGCGTTCTCGTTCGGTCGCTTCAGACAGTAATCAACGAAGAGATCAGCCCAGGGGACGGCTGCCGGGCATGGCTTTGCTCGGCGGGATCGGGCCGTCTTCTTTTTCATCCTCGGCCTTGGGAGGCGCGTCCGGAAGCGGCAGGTTCTTGGGAAAATCCGGGCGATCCGCGGTGACGCGCTTGGGGATCTGAGCCTGAAAGCCCCCCCGCTTGGCGTGGGGCCCCTGCTTGTTCACCCTGAAGATCAACGTGTCTCCATGCGCCTCGCGGGTGAGGGACCTCGCGTCCACGGGGTAGTCCAGCGGGATCGCCTCAAAGAAGCTCTGGTAGGCGTTGGTGCCCCGGGTGCGACCGTCCGCGAGCTTGAGCTCTTCTTCGTTCCTTCTGGCTCCCGAAAGCACGACGCTGTTGTCGCCCTTGAAGTTGATGGTCAGGTGGTCCCGCTCGTGGACCGGGATTCGCGCGGTAATCGTGTAGGAATCGCCGT
The DNA here is from genome assembly GCA_035495495.1 of Bdellovibrionota bacterium. GTDB lineage: Bacteria > Bdellovibrionota > UBA1018 > UBA1018 > JADZFF01 > JADZFF01. The sequence continues at coordinate 191 of DATJFU010000328.1, read as the reverse complement.
CGTCCCAGACGTCCGCGTCGACGTTCAGAAGCTTGTAGAAGGGGTCCCCCTGGCGATCCTCATACGCCGAGAGCCTCGTCGAGGTGGCGTCGCGCAGGCGCTTGAGCTCGTCCGAACCGCGTTGATTGAGGTTGTCGATCATCCGGTACTGGTCGGTGATGTTGGCGCGCAGCTTGCCGTCAAACTGCTTG
>DATJFU010000327.1:0-4066 GCA_035495495.1 Bdellovibrionota bacterium | reverse complement strand
CGGTCGGCCTCGAGCTCGCCGAGCAGCTGCCGGGGGTCCAGGCGATCTTGGGTTCGGTGGGCGGCGGCGGTCTCATGGCCGGCGTCTGTTCGGCCTTCGAGGACCAGCCCAAGGTGGAGATCATCGGCTGCCAGGCCAAGGGCGCCGCTTCGATGGTGCGCTCCTTTGAGAAGGGCAAGGCCGTGACCCTGGAGGGTGGTGCTCATACCTTTGCCGACGGCATCGCGGTGAAAGTGGCGAGCGAGGTGATGCGAAAGCTTCTGGCCACTCGGATCAAGCGGATGTTCGAGGCCGACGACGAAGCCATGGCGGGAGCCATCGTGACGCTGCTCGAGCGCACCAAGGTGACCGCCGAGGGGGCTGGAGCGTTGCCCCTGGCTTGCCTGACGGAGCATGCTTCCGGTTTCAAGGGCAAGAAGGTCGCGCTCCTGATCAGCGGCGGCAACATCGACGTCAACCTGCTCGCGAGGATCCTCGACCTGGGCCTCATCCGCGCCGGCCGCAGAATCCGGGTAAACGTGTTCTTGCCGGATCGACCTGGATCCTTGAGCCGTTTGACCCAGCTCCTCGCCGCCGAGGGAGTCAACGTCCTGCAAGCCATCCACGATCGCAACGAGCCCGGCGCCACTCTGGACACCGCGGAGGTCGCGCTGACCCTGGAGACCCGCGGGCGCGATCACGCCGACCGCATCGTCGCGGTGCTCGAGCGCGAGTACGGCGCCCAGCGCGTGATCTTGGCTCGCTGAGCGAGCGTTACTTGAAGTACTTCTTGTAGACGTCGGACGAGTCGTCGAGCTGCAGGCCAAAGGGCTTGCGCTCCGGCGGCGCCGGAGGCGCCTTTTCGATCAGATGATCGACGGTCGAATCCTCGAGCTCGCCGGGATCAGCCGGGGCCGATTTTTCGACCTGGGCGGCGAGCTCGGGCGCGTGGGTCTTGAGGTCGGCGAGAGCGGTCTCGACGGCTTTGTGTTCGAGAGCCTCGGCCTTGGCGACGGTTTCGGCCTTCTTGTCGTCCGCCACGACCGCGTCGGCGATGGCCGCCTTGACAGTGGTCAGACTGCGGATGGTGCCGAGCTCTTCTTTGGTGGTGGTCGCCACCTCGATCTTGGGAGGGGCCTGGCTCGCGGCAGCGGCGGCGGGCGTCTCGACCGCTGGGTGAAACGACGCCGTCTGGCCCGACTTCACCTCGACCGGTTTGGCCGCGCCATCGGACTTCATCTGAACCGCCCCGCGCAGGACCGCGAGAGAAGTCTGGTGCGTGGCGCCCTGGTCCGCGACAAAGAACTCGGTTCCCCGCACGCCCATGGTGGCGGTCTTGGTCCTGATGGTGAGGTGAGTGCGGGGTCCGCCCTTGCTGACCACGCCGCGGAGGGTTCCGTAGCGGATGTCGACTGAAGGAGAGCTGGCCGCCGCGCTGGCTTCGGTCCATTTGATCTTGAACTCGGTGGCCGGACCCACGGTGTACAAGTCCCCGTTGTCGTAAACCAGCCGGGCCCTGGCAGCCATCGAGGTCGTGATCACATTTCCGTTCTTGAAGCGGTCACCCACGTGGGCGTTCACCACGGTGTAGTACTGACCCTCGAACCGGGCATGCGGCCCCGCGCCCTGCACGGACGTTGACGGGTCGGAGAGGAGCCGCACCTGGCCCTCGACGCGGGTGAGAGTGCCGACCTGGTCTTCGCTTCCCACGGCGAACGCGGCGTGCGTGGGGAGCAGGGAGGCAAGAACGGACGCCAGGAGGCCGGCTCGATGGATGTGGTGCATAGACCTCCATGATAGGGGTAAAATGGAGTCATGTCCCGCGTGAGACTTTTGGCGGCGCTCCTCCTGACCTTGCTGTCCCTGCGGGCCGGCGCGACCAGCTTCATGGTGCGACCGTTTTCGGAAACCATCCATTCCACCGACACGATCGTCCGCGGAATCCTGGGTCCCTCGTACGCGAACTGGGTCGAAGTTCAGCCGGACGACAAGCGGATCTTTACCTTCTATGAGCTCGAGATCTCGGAGGTCGTGAAGGGCAGGGTGCCCGAGGGCCGTTCGCTCGTGTTCAGGCAGGTGGGGGGAACGCGGGACGGCATCGGCATGGACGTGGCGGGTACCGCGCACTTTGCGCAGGGCGAGGACGTCGTCGTCATGCTCGGCGCCCGTAACGACGACGGCTCTTACGACCTCGGCAATCTCATGCTCGGAAAGCTCACGGTGACTCGAGATGCCGAGACGGGGGAGGAAAAACTTGCCGGCCCCGCCCTGCACGAGCCCGGAATCTTTTTGGGCCACGACGGCACCGGGCCAGAAAAGACTGCCAAAGAGCCCTGGACCATGGAGCGCCTGCGGGAGGTCGTGAAGGAGCAGGGCGACGCTCCTAAGAGATTGGAATCCAAAGAAAAAGCGGTGACTCATCCTCCCTCGCCGCCGGCACCCGGCGGCACCCCGACACCGGCACCCCCCTTGCAACCCCAAGGTAGTAGTGCCGGTCCCCATGAGGGGGAATCCGGCCCGGGGCGGTTTTCACGGGGTGCGCTGGCCCTAGCGGTGCTGGCTTTCCTCGCGGGCATTTTGTTCCTCTTTTGGGGGTCCCGCCGCGGTCGCTAACATAGTCAGTTAGGGATGGAGTCTCAAGGATGAGACGGTACACAAAGGCCATTGGGGTCCTGGCGGGGTGTCTTCTTCCGGGCATGGCTACCGCGTTTGTTCCCACACTGACCCCCCACGGCGATGCCGTGAAATGGGTCGGCGGTAGAAAGCTCAACCTCGCCGGAAATCCCACCAATAACTCCGGGATCACGGAGACTTTTTTCCGCGACGCCGTCGTGCGCGGCCTGCAACGTTGGTTTCAAGCCTCGGGTGGCGCCGTCGGCTTTGACTATTGGCAGGGCACGGACCGCTCGGTCTACGAGCCTAGCTCCGAGTACAACGGCCTCTCCAGCATCTACTTTGCCTCGCAGAGCGCCTCCGGCCAGGTTCCCGGCACCGAGATCATCGGTCTGACCCAGGTCTGGTACGACCAGGACAACGGCAACATTCTCGAAGCCGACGTCGTGCTCAACGACGTGGACTACGTCTTTACCCAAGACCCCACCGACACGTCCGGCACCGGATCGGGCAAGCCGTACTCGGGTTTTGACAACCATGTCTACCTCGAGAACGTGGTGACCCACGAGCTCGGTCACGCCATGGGCCTCTCGCACAGCGGCGGTCTGCAGGCCACGATGCTCTTCTTGGAGTCGCCCGAGCAGGCTCACCTGAGCTGCGACGACATCCTGGGGATCCGGGCCATCTACGGTCCGCGTTCGCTCAATCCGTCGGCCGGCGAGCTCCGTGGCAAGGTGCTCGGTCCGTCGGGGACCCCCGTCGTGGGCGCTCAGGTCGTGGCCGTTTCGGAGACCCGCGGCGCGGCCATGACCTATGGTCTGACGGGCAGCGATGGCTCTTACCGCATCACGGCCCTCGAGCCCGGTGCTTACTCGGTCATGGTCGAACCCTACTACGCCGGGTCGGAGACGTTACCGTCGTACTACTCGACCATGAACGCCAACGTTTGCGGCGGCGCTTCGTTCAGCCGCACCTTCGTCACGGAGAGCGACGGATTCCACCTCAAGCGCCTGGCCGTGCCCTCGGGCTCCTACGTCAACGTCCCTGACCTGCGCGTGCAGTGCAACGGCACCCGCAACGCTTCAGTAATGGGGCCCTTTGGCGCCCCATCGACGGGCTCCGCCCCGGCGCTCGAGAACGCCGTCTCGGACGGTGGATTTTCGGTGGTGGACCGCGTCCAGACCGGCACCGCCATGTACTACAAGACCACCGTCGCGGGCGGCGCCCTGCAGGTGCGCACCGTGGCCTATGGTCTCTATTCTCCGGTGGGGATCACGCTCGAGCTCCTCGACTCGGGCCTGCACTCCGTGGCCACGCAGTCGGCCCACCCCGTGTACTCGGGTGACTCCGGCTTCAATGATTACGACGCCGCCGTGATCGCCGACAACCTCTCCCCCGGCACGTACTACGTCAAAGCCACGGCCCAGTACCTCTCGTCGAGCCGCTACCCGGCCGCTTCGCTCGCCGTGGATTA
>DATJFU010000326.1:0-3929 GCA_035495495.1 Bdellovibrionota bacterium | reverse complement strand
TTTCTTGGGTGATGCCCTTGGAGCTGCCCTCGAAGTTGGGCTTGAGGATCACCGGAAACCTGAGGTCCAGCTTGGCCGCCTCTTCGGGGCGGGTCACGAACACGCCGCGGGCGCCACGGATGCCGTGGGGCGCGAGCAGGGTCTTGGTGAGGTTCTTGTCCAAGGTGACCGTGCAAACATAGGGATCCGAGCCGGTAAAGGGCAGGCCCAGGTTCTCAAAGATGCCGGGGTAGAAGGCCTCACGGTACCGGCCCAGGCGGCCCTCGGCGGTGTTGAAGACGAGATCGGGGTTCAGGGCCTCGAGGCGGGCGATGGCCATGGCCGGGGGGCCACTGACTTCCACCAGATCCACGGTATGCCCCAGCTCGGTCAGGCAGGCGCGGATCGCTTCGACTGTCTCGGGCGTGTCAAACTCGGCCTCAGCCTCGGCCTGGCTCTGCTTCAGATTGTGGGTAAAGGCGACGCGAAGGGGAACCGTCTGGGCACCGTTCATTGCCCATGAGGTGAATCCAACCCGCCCCCCGTGTCAAGTGAGAAGGCCGAGCTTTGCGAGGCCGGTAGGGCAGAGGCAACGACTAAAGTCGATGGTGTTTGCGGTTAGCCCGCAGCTCGGCGTCCTCGAGGGAGTTCGCGGCGAGATCGCGCAGTCCGTCGGCGTCCCGGGCGGCGGGGACGGGCCCCTTGCCCAGCCAGCGGGTGAGGGCGGCGACCGCCTCGGCCTGCGGGCCGTCGGGCAGGAGGGTGAACCCGGAGCCGTGGTTTCCAGCGGGTACCTGAAACCAGTGGTTGTCGGATCCTTCGGCCGCGTTGATGCGGGTGTAGGCGCCGGCGGACCAAGGGTCGAACTCGCCGTAGGTGAACATCATGTGGGTCGCCTCCGAGGCCACCCACTCGCCGACGTCGCGTTGGGTGACATCGGTGTAATCCACGGTGACGCCCTGGGGCAGGTACATCTCGAGGTTGTAGGGGTGCCGGAGCAGGTCGGCCAGGTGGGTCAGCTTGGAGGCGGGGCCCCCGAGCTCGAATGCTGCCTGGTAATAGTAGGGGCCAAAGCCGGCCATGTCGGTGTCCGAGTAACCGGAGGGATCGTTGATCCCCACGAGAAACTTCTTGAGGTCGGCGACCTCGGCCCAGGGCCCCGGGGCCTTGGCGCAGCCCAAATCGGCGTCCTCGGGGTTGCCGTACTGCCAGAAGGCAAAGGGCATCTCGATCACCGAGTGCTCGTAGCTCGTGTCCTTGCCGCCCAGCACCGTGTAGGTGCCGTCCACGAGGGGCTCGAGCTCATCCCGCCGCTGGAGGAGGGCCTCCTGCAGGCGCTCGAGCTGGCCGCGGCACTCCTCATACTTGGCGCCGCCGGCCTGGTCGACAAACGTCACGTACCGGGGGTCTTCGCGCGTAAAGGACATGGGCGCCACGTCGGCCACGGTGCCGTCGAGGTCGCCCGGGTAGAAGCGGCGGTGGAATACGGACGTCATTCCACCCTTGCTCGCCCCGGTGCCCACCCAGTGGCCCGCGTAGAGGGCCTTGAAGATGTCGACGATCCGGTGAAAGTCCTCGGCCGACTGGCGAACCGTGAGGAGGGTCCAGTCCATGGGATCCGGGTGCGAATCGGCAAAGAAGCGGTGCTCGACCTGAAGCTGGTTGGTGCCAAACACCTTGGCGGTGCGGCTCAGCTTCTCGGAGTAGATGCTGTAACCACTGGTCTGGAGGACCATGGGCTCGGTAAAGTCGCGGTGAAAGAGAACGAGCTTTTGGAGAAAAGTGCCCTTGGAGGCGTCGAAGTGGTCCGAGGCCTGCTCTACGTGGAGCACAAAGCGCCGAAGCCCCGCCTTTGTGTCGTCTTCGGTCGTGGTTTCTTTGCCGTCGGCGATGCCCGGCAGGGCCGTGAGTTTGGCCAGGACGTCGTCCGCGGCGCGGACGGGCGCGGCGGCTCCAAAGGCCAGGATGAACGCCAAAGCTGACAGCTGAACTCCCCCGAATTTCATGGTGCGGAAACTAATAGCGGCATCCCTTGGTGTAAAGGATGCCGCTATCAGCGTTACTTTCTCGTATGACTCAGTGCCCGTCGGGGTTGCCGACGCCGGGGTGAACCACGGTCTGGCTCACGACCTTGAGCAGCTGGTCCAGGTCCACCTCGAGGGCGATCGAGTACTTGTCCTTGGCGGTGAGGTAGACGCCCGCGTTGTTATAGCTGACGGCGTCGTAGAAGCTCATGTGGCGCTTCATGAGGCCCTTCTTGCTGTAGAGCTCCACGTGGGAGTACAGCGAGTTACCCGGCACGGCGGCCAGGTAGTAGGTCTCATCCGAGCTCGTGGTGCCCGAGCAGGTGTAGGAGTAATAGCCGCTGGTCTGCAGCGAGTACTTGCGGCCAAACGCCCAGGCGCATTCCTTGGTGTTGCAGCTGGGGTCAAACGTCACGTACACGAGCTGCTCGTGCTTGCCGGCGCAGCTTTCGCCTTCGGTGCCCGTGATGTTGGTGGCCTCGACGGCAACGATCTTGCCCAGGGTGCCGCGCTTGATGATCTCCTTGAGCTTGTGCTGCTCAAGGACCACGTCCACGCCGCCGTGCACGTCGGTCGTGTCGGTGCCGGCGTCCGTGTTGCGCTCGACCACGAGGGTGCGGTTCAAGTAGACCCGCAGGCGCTCCTGGCCGTTTTGGACCGCTTGAACGCGGGCCAGAACGCCGTCGGTGAACTTCACGTCTTTGGCCAGGACCGGGGTCGAGGCCATGAGGGCCGCGAGGCCCAGGATCAGGTGATTGGTTTTCATTTTCATTCTCCGTCTTTTTCTTCTGGGATCAGTTGTGATCAGGATTGCCGACGCCGGGGTGGTTCACCGACTGGCTGACGACCTTGAGCAGTTCGTCCAGGTCCACTTGGAGATGGATCGAGTACTTCACCGCTTTTTTGTCGGTGTAGTACACGCCGCCTTCGTTGTTGCCCATGGGCGACATGTAGCTCATGTGGCGCTTCATGAGGCCCTTCTTGCTGTATGTCTCCACGTGGGAGTACAGCGAGTTGCCCGGAACCTTGCTCAGGTACCAGAGCGAGTCGTTGCTCTGGCCGTACACGGCGCACGTGGGGTTCACCACGTAGCTGCCGTTCTCGACAATGTAGTTGCCGTTCGCGTCGGTGGCGTAACTGGAGTTGGCTTGAAGGCCGTAGGCCCGGCTAAAGCCCCAGGCACATTCCTTGGCGTTACAGGAGGGGTCAAACGTGATGTACACGAGAACTTGGCCGTGCTTGTCGTCGCATTTTCCGGCCGTGTAGTTGCCGGTCGCGGTGGGCTGCTCGATGGCCACGATCTTGCCGCGCACGCCGCGCTTGATGGTCTCCTTGAGCTTGTGCTGCTCGAGGACCACGTCGACGTCACCGCTCACGTTGGTCGTGTCGGTGCCGGCATCGGTCGAACGCTCGACCACGAGGGTGCGGTTCAAGAACACCCGCACGCGCTCCTGGCCGTTTTGCACGGCCTGGACGCGGGCCAGGATGCCATCCGAGAAATCCACGGTCTTGGCCATGGCGGGGCTTGATGCCATCAGGGCCGCGAGGCCCAGGATCAGGTGATTGGTTTTCATTTTCATCTCCCTTTCTTGATCAGCCCTGGGGGCCGGGGTTGCCGACGCCGGGGTGATCGATGGATTGCTTCACGATCTCGAGCAGCTGGGTCAGGTCCAGTTGCAGGCGGATGGAGTACTTGATGTTGGACGTGGTGTAGACGCCGCCATCGCGGAGCTCGGGCTCGGTCATGGGGCGCTTCATGAGGCCCTTCTTGGAGAAGAGTTCCACCGAGGTGTACTGCGAATTCTGGGGGACGGCCGCCAGGTAATAGAGGCCGTTGCCCGACACCGAGTCCAGCAGGCAGGACACGCGATAGGTTCCGTCGTCGTACTGGGGGCTGTCCTGGCGCATGTCGTGCAGGCGGGTAAA
>DATJFU010000325.1:0-5572 GCA_035495495.1 Bdellovibrionota bacterium | reverse complement strand
CGGCTAGGCTCTGGGACGACGGGGTGCTCACCCCGTGGCGCACCCGCGACGTTCTCGGACTCGCCTTGAGCGCCTCGCTCAACGCCCCGATCCCCGACACGCCCTTTGGCGTGTTCAGGATGTGAGCGATGAACGACGAGCTGCGGATTCCACCTCCGGCCGGAGTGCCGGATCCGAAAAAGAAGCGGCGGTGCCCCCGGTGTCCCGAGCATCCCCAGCTACTGGACGACCATATCGGCACCCACCGGACCCTCGCGTGCTCGCGATGCCGCGGGATCTGGATCCGAGTCCGGGATCTCATGGGTCTCAAGGACACGGGCACGATCATGGAGGCCGTCGACGCCGCAAAGGGTCAGAACTTCGCGGCCCTGGTCTGCCCCGATTGCGTTCAGGGACTTTCAACCGTCCGCGCCACGGGGGCCGTGGATCCGGTGGAAGTGGACGTCTGCCCCACGTGTTGCGGTTTCTGGCTGGACCGCGGCGAATTTGAGCAACTCGTGGACAAGGCGGCCCGCACCCCTCCGAGCACCCGCCCCCCCGACACCCTGGGCGCCCTTTCGGTCAACGAGCTGGTGGGCGAGATTCTCCTCAGCGCAGTGGGGGCGCCGGGTCAACAGATCCAGACCAACCGCGGAATCATGTACGGTCAAACCGCCGGACAGGACCTTACCATGCGCGCCGCGAACAGCGCCGTGGACAGCTTCACCGAACTGCTTCAGAAAAAATTTCCAAAGAAGCCGCAAAAAACCTGAGCTTCGGCTAGTCTCGATCCTAAGAAGGAGCCTGAACCATGACGTTCTTCACGCCCATCGTGCCCGCCCTGCTCAGCACCCTCGTCGCCCTGCAGCCGATGCCGCAGAAACCCGCGGATCCCTCGCCGGCGACGCCAGGAAACGGCGAGCAGATGATGGCCCTCTTTGACGGGATCTCCGCCAAGGACTCGGGTTGGGCGGGAGAAGGCACCTACCGCCGCCTTCTCAACACCGGCGCCGTCGAAGAAACCGCGTTCGAAGTGAAGTCCGCGTTCAAGCGGGGTTGGGCGACCCATAGCTGGGACGCCAACACCAACCTGGACTGGTCCAACGGCACGAGCACCCAGGATCAGGTGACGTTCTTGGTTCAAGGCGACCGCCTCTTGCTCCAGACCACCGCCGGCCAAGAACCCGTCACCGTGGTCTCCGCCACGCCCACGGATCTGACGTACCGCTACTTTCGCTCCTACCAGGGATACATCTACGTCTACACGCACCACCTGACCTTGGGCGAAACCGACCTGACGGTGCATTCGACGCTGGAACTCAGCACTGGACTGCTGCTCGAAGAACAGCAGTGGACCGCGCACTGACCGCCGGACGCGCGGCGTCCTTCAGCCCAGCTTGCCCTTGAGCGCCTTGACGGTCTCCAGGAGCTCTTCGGAGTCCCGGTGCGTGAGGGACGTGGCCTCGACCTTTTCATAGACCACCTCGCCGCCCTTCTTGACGATGAAGATGGCCCGACTGCGGATCCCCAGCAGCAGGCGGGAGATCACGCCGTATTCTTTGAAGACCTGCTTGTCGCCGTCGGTCAGCAGCGGAAACTCAAAGCCGTACTCGGCGATGAACTTGCGGTGCTTCTCGGCTGAGTCGGGGCTGATCCCCACGATGTTGAGGCCATAGGCCCTGAAGCGCGCCAGCGAATCCTGATAGCCGCAGAGCTGCTTGGTGCACACCGGGGTGAAGTCACCCGGATAGAACGCGAGCATGACGGGACCCTGGGACGTGAGGTCGGAGAGGCGCACCCAGTTGCCGTCCTGGTCCTGCAGCCTGAAGTCCGGCGCCTGCTTACCCACCAGCTTGCCCGCCGGCGTGTTGAAAAGGTCGGTCAAACCCATGACTAGAAATGGTAGCCCAATCCGGCTCCAAGTGAAATGAAAAGGGTTGCGGCGCCGCTCAGCGCCGTCATCCCCGACGCCTCGGCAAAGAACGACACGTGCGGTCCCGGGTCCAAGGAGAGTGGAACTCCGATCCCCCCACAGAGCCCCATGCCCAGATTCGCGGTGGAGTTGGGCGCCAGCAGGCCCACTCTCAGCCTCACCTCGGGTTCAGCCCTGGCCGAAGTAAAGAGCCTGAAAATGAGATCGCCCCCAAACGCCTGCCCCCCGCTGGAGAGCGCCATGAAACCACCCACCGCCAGCATCCGGCGCAGGTAGTACTTCTCCTTCCAGAGAAAATCCCACGAGAACTCGCCTTCGCCACCCACGGTCACGGCGGGGCCGCCGGTGAAGTGCGTCCCCAGAAACATGCCGCGCACCAGAAAATGCGTGCCGCGATCCTCCTCAGTGTCGGGGTGGGCGATGTCCTTCTGCACCCCCGACGCCTGGGCCTGGTCTTCTTCATGCTCGGTGAACACCTGCTTGGCCGCGATGAAACCCAGACCCTGCGTGGCCTCGATCCGCGTCTGGTACCAGTACTCGCCAAAGACGTCCTTTTTCATGTGATCGCTCACATGGATCTTGTCGCCGCGCTTGTAGCTGCTCAAAACCGGCGAAGTGCTGTTGGCGAACTGATGGATCGGGGCCTCGTCGGCCACGACCGTCGCGTCCTGATAGGCCCACGCGGCGGGAGACCAGGCGAAGGCCAAGAGAGCCACGCCGATCAGCCGGCCCACTCCACCGGACGCGCACGACGCGTCCTTCACGCCCTGCCCCTTCCGTCGCGGATGCGCGACACGAGACGCTTCAAGGCTTCGCGGTTGCTGTCAAAGGTCAGCCGCACCGCCGCCTCATCGAGCACCACCCACTCGGCGGCATCATGCTCCTTGGGATCCAGCGTGGGCTCGAACTCGAGGTGCGAATCCGCGAAGAAGACCTCTTCCGCCACCTCGCGGCCCCGGCGGTCCGTGAACTGAAAGCGGTACCCCAGCGGCTCGACCGAGTGCGGACGCCACCCCGACTCCTCCTCGGTCTCGCGAATCGCGGCCTCCTCGGCCGTCTCGCCTTTCTCGGCCGATCCGGTGATCGGCTGCCAAAAGCCGCCGCGCGCGGGCTGGGTCTTGAAGAGAAGAACGCGCCCTGACCGGGGACAACGGATCCAGACCTGTGCTTTGATCGCCGCCGCCATCGCGCTAAATCCGAATCTGCGCCCCGAGCTCGATCACGCGGTCGGGAGGCAGTCCAAAGAACTCCGTGGCGGGACGCGCGTTTCGCGACAAGAAGACAAAAAGCGAGCGGCGCCACTTGGCCATGCCCGAGTCACCCGTATTGAGGTACGTCTCGCGGCCCAGAAAGTAGCTGATGTGCTCGGGGTCGAGCTTGAGACCCGCCCGCTCGGCCAGAATCAGGATCTCGCGCACGTCGGGCGTCTGCATGTAGCCGTAGCGGGCCACGAGCTTCACAAAGCCCTGGGGCAGGTCCGTGATCCGCAGCCGGTCCCTGAACGCCACCTCGGGCCGGTGCTCGGTCACGATCGACAGGAGCAGCACCTGCCGGTGCAACGACTGGTTGTGCCGGTAATGGTGCAGGAGCACCGAAGGCGCGATGTCCCGGGTCAGGGTCAGAAACACGGCCGTGCCTTTGACCCGTGGCGGTTTCTCTTTGGCGAGCTGCTCAAAGAACTCATCCAGCGGAACGGCGAGCTCCTCCATGCGCTTGCCGAGCATCTCTCGCCCGCGCTTCCAGCTGGTCATCAACGCCAGCATGATCATGCCCACCAAAACGGGAAACCAGCCGCCCTCGCCGATCTTGACGACGTTGGCGAGAAAGAACCCCAGGTCCACCGAGAGAAACGCCAGGAGCATGAGCATGGTCCAGATGGGATTCCACCCCCAGATCCTCACCGTCACGAGGCCGAAGAGCAGGGAGGTCACGACCATGGTCGCCGTCACGGCGAGGCCATAGGCCCCCGCCAGGCCCGCGGACTCCTGAAACTCGAGCACGAGGGCGATGCAGGCCACCATGAGCAGCACGTTGACCCGGGGAACGAAGATCTGGCCTTCGAGATGGCGCGAGGTGTGATGAATGGTCACGCGCGGAAGGTACCCCAGCTGCACCGCCTGCTGGGTCAGTGAGAATACGCCCGAGATCAGCGCCTGCGAGGCCACGACCGCCGCCCCCGTGGCGACGGCCACCACCGGATAAAGCAGCCAACCGCCGACCTGGCCGTAAAACGTGTTGTCGAGTACGGCCTCGCCGCGGTCGAGAACGAGCGCGCCCTGGCCAAAATAGCTCAGGAGCAGGCACGGAAACACCAACACGAACCAGTCCAGCCGGATGGGCTTGCGCCCAAAGTGACCCATGTCGGCGTAGAGAGCCTCGGCCCCCGTGATGCAGAGAACCACGGCGCCCAGGCATAAAAACCCGGCGTGCCCGTTTCGAGCAAAGAACGAGACCGCGTAGTAGGGGTTCAAGGCCCTGAGGATGTCGGGCCGGTGAAAGATCCAGGGCAGGCCCATCAGGGCGATCATGAAAAACCAGACCGCGGTGAGCGGACCGAAGAGGGCGCCGATATGCCCCGTTCCGCGGCTCTGGAGGGCGAACAAGGCCACAAGAATGACCACAGTCACCGGCACGACGGCGGGCCTGAACCCCGGCGCCGCGACTCCCAGGCCCTCGACCGCGCTCAGGACGGAGATCGCGGGCGTGAGCACGCCGTCGCCGTAGAGTAAGCCCGCGCCGAGCAGGGCCAATAATACAACCGCCGCGCGCTCGCGGGCGCGCTCGGGCCCCTGCAGGCGGGGCAAGAGAAGCGCGAGGAGAGTCGTGATTCCACCCTCGCCCTCATGGTCGGCCCGGAGGATGAACCCCAGGTACTTGACGGACACGACGATGGTCAGTGACCAGAAGACCAGCGAGAGAACGCCCAAGATGTTGGCCTCGGTGAGGGGCAAACCATGGGCGGGGTTGAAACTCTCGCGGATGGCGTACAGGGGCGATGTCCCGATGTCGCCAAAGACGACGCCCAGGGCGCCTAGGGCCAGTTTGAAGGTGGGGGCCTTGTGCAGCCGCTCGCGGCGGTCTTCGGCCTCGGCCATCTCGCGGATCAGAGGTGCCATGTTCAGTGAGGTCGTCCCACGGAGGCGGGCGAGCCGCCACCCCTTTTTGCGCGGGCCGCCGCCCTCTGACGAGGGCGTCCGTTGCTGCAGCCGGGCTTTTGCGGTACAGGTAAATCCTTGTTCGAATACGCCGACGTAGCTCAGTGGTAGAGCAGCGCTTTCGTAAAGCGCAGGTCGCCGGTTCAAGCCCGGCCGTCGGCTCCACTTCCCCTCTTTCGCTCCGCATCAATTTGGTCCACTTTCGGCCATTTTTACATCGACCCGTGAAGTCATAAATCCTTGGGACTTCAAGAACTTAGACGCGGATTACCTGATCTATTTAAATGTACTGGCGGAGTCGGGGTTCAATGGTAAAAATCCGCCCCAACCATGACCGCACTTCTCGAAAACCTCCTTCCCCGGAGGGAACGATGCCCGGAGAGTCCCTTTAAGGTCCGCAATCTGCTGCCCAGCCATCCGCTCTTCACGGACGGACGGATCCGGGAGCTCCTCGCGCGCGTCCCCCGCGAGGTGGTCGAGATCCGCGAGCCCCGCACCGTGGCCA
>DATJFU010000324.1:0-3581 GCA_035495495.1 Bdellovibrionota bacterium | reverse complement strand
TGATCGCCATGTACCTGCCCATCTTCAAGCTGGCCGGATCGGCGGGTTCCGGGTGAGCGAGCGAAGGATCATCGGCAACGACCCCAAGGTCGGGGCCCTCTATGACCTGATCGACCGGGTCGCCAAGGCCCGCACGGTGGTGCTGATCACAGGTGAGAGCGGCACGGGCAAGGAGCTCGTCGCCCGGGAGATCCACCGTTTGGGCGATTGGTCCTCACGGCCCTTCGTGGCCATTAACTGCGGCGCGATCCCTGAAAATCTGATCGAGAGTGAGCTCTTTGGTCACAAGCGCGGGAGTTTTACGGGCGCGGTGGCGGACAAGCCGGGACTCTTTGAGACGGCCAAGGACGGAACCCTGTTCTTGGACGAGATCGGAGAGCTGCCTCTGGCCATGCAGGTCAAACTGCTGAGGGCCCTTCAGGAGCGTCTCATCCGCCGGGTCGGCGGTAACGATACCATCAAGGTGGAGGCCCGCATCATCGCCGCCACCAACCGGGACCTCGAAGCCATGGTCGCCCAGGGCAGGTTTCGGGAGGACCTTTTCTATCGCCTCAACGTGATCAACATCAGAGTGCCCGCCCTCCGTGAGCGCAAGAGCGACATCCTCGTGCTCGCCGAGCACTTTCTCCGTGCGGCCGCCGCCAAGAGCGGCAAACAGGTGCAGGCTTTCTCTCCTGAGGCACAGGCCGCCCTGACAGCCCATGCGTGGCCCGGCAATGTCCGTGAACTCGAAAACGCGGTCGAACGCGCGGTAACCCTTTCGGGTCCGGGCGAGGTGCCCCTCGATGCGCTCCCTGCCACGTTGCAGCCAGGAGCGGCGGCCGCCACGCCACGGCCCACCGAAGGTTGGCCTCCGCCCCTGCCAGGCGTGAACTCGGGTCCCGTGGCGCTCGAAAAGGTCTTGGCTGACGTGGAGAGGGCCTACCTTCAGGCGGCCATCCAGCAATGCGGAGGCAACCGCAGACAGGCGGCCTCCCTTTTGGGCCTGGCGCCGGCGGCCTTCAAGAGCAGGTGCGATCGCCTAGGCATCCGGGAGTCCTAACTTCCCAAATAGAAAAGGGCCGGTGCCTCGCGGCGCCCGGCCCTTTCAAACATTAGCTAAATTTCGATCAGATTCTTGGCACCGAGTTGATCAGGTTCTTGGCCTGGTTGATGGTCCACGCGTCCGTACCACTTGTGGCAACGATGCCCGCAGCGCCAGCGATGAACGCGGTCGCAGAGCAGTTTGCCTCGTCGACCGTGATCGCCGCCTGGGTCGTCGGGGTGCCCCCGCCGACCGCCACGTTCGCTGGATAGGCGCTACTGGTGTTGGTGCAGACGTTCGCGGCAGCGCCGGTCCCGTCAAAGGCATAGGCGTAACAGCTCGTCGCCGCGCTGGAGTTGGGTCCGCAGGTACCGGCCTGGGTCCCCTGCTTCCAGCCCACCGAGTAGTACTGCTTCTGCTGGTTCGCGGCGTTCGAATCCGACGCGCGGTAGCCGATTTCGGCCAGGCAGAGCGTGTAGGTGGAGTTCTCGGTAGAGAACGCCTGTTCGGCCGTATAGAGCGCCGCAAGCTGAATCTTGGCCTCCGTCTGCCGCGCCTTAGCTTGGTAAGACTGGTAGTTCGGGATGGCAATGGCGGCCAGAATACCGATGATCGCCACTACGATCATGAGTTCCACGAGGGTGAAACCGGAACGATCGCTGTTCAAAATCGAACGAAACCCATGCTTGCCGTTCATAGAAAAACTCCTTGGATAGTCCAACTCCTTAATCATAACACCCTTTGACAAGCCCGCAACTGGTGACCAGGGGCCCCCCACTCAGTCGTGGACGGGCGAAGTGTTCAGGTATCCCCGCAGGATCTTTTCCAGAATGTTCAAGTCCACCTCGTCCACATGGCCGTCGCCATTCAGGTCACCGCAGCTTCCGACCGTGGCCGAGGCCCCCCCGGAGGCGCACGGACAGGCCACGCCGCTGGTCCCGATCGGGAGCATGAGGTCCGTGCAGGTTCCCGCGGGGAGTCCGTTCCGGATGTAGTTTCTGAGAACCCAGAGGTCCGCCACGTTGATGACATCCGATTTGGCGCAGTCGAGGGTATCCACGCTCCCGACCCTTCGGTTTCCGCGGCACGTCTTGAGCTGGTCCTGGGCTGCCGGCGACGGAACCGGCCACTCAGGGGCATTGAGGATGGAGTGGTAGGCTACCCAATCATCGTAGTCCGGACCGGATCCGGCGGCCCGGGGAGGACAGAATCCGGTGACTCCGGCTCCAGTGGCGGGATCGAGGATGGCGCAGGGATACGAGCAGTTGTTGATGAAGACCGCGCGCTGGAGGACTTTGATGGTGCCGCGCGAGGTCCACACCTCGACCATGGCGTCCATCTGGTTTCCCGGGGTGTCACTGTTGATGAAGTTCTGACCGTCTTTTCGCGAAACCTGCGAAACCGGACCCACGCTCACCCGGTAAAGGACGTTGTTGAGCGAGACATCCATGTACCGGTTAAAGGCGGTGTAGTCAGCGGTCCCATCGGGCGGAAACTTGGGGGCCGCCGGGTAGGTGGGTTGCTGGGCCACGGAGCCGTCGAACTTGAGGCGGGCCAGGCGTTCGTTGAGCTGGATCGGGTCGCAGGCGGCGTCGTTGTGATAGATCTGGCTCAGGTGGGCCACCACCGCGTCTGTGGCCTTTCTCATCTCGCTGCGCATTCCCCCGCGGATGGTCAGGCGGGAGGACTGCTGAGCGTAGTCCAGGGCATAGAGAGCCGCTGTCAGCATGGTGATGCCGACCGAGAGGGCCATGAGGATCTGGCTCTGACCTGAACGGTCCAGTCTCATAGGCATCGCCCTCCAAACGCGCGATGCGAGCAGCAAAGCAGGTCACCATCCGGGCCGCTAGTGGTCGTTCCACGGGCCTGGCACTGGTTCGCCGGAACACAAGTGTTGGTATCCGCCCAGTACCCGGAGCAGCAGTTGGCCTCCACACCGGCCGGAACCGGACCGTCTTTCACGCATAGGGACGTGAGCGTCTTGCCGTAGTGGATCCCGTAATTGATGAGGTTTCTGAACCCCGCGGTCCCCGAGATCTCGCGCCTGGGCCCAAGCGTGAAGTTAGGATCACCCACCGGGTACCAGCCCTCGAGGTCCTGCGGGTCGGTGCTCCGGTTTTGGTTGCGTTTTCGGCCCTTGACCTGGATCTCGTAGCGGAGCTGCTGCTGGCCAGGGACGGTGCCGCCTGCCACGGTGGGCGTCTGTCCGCACCGAAACGAGTACACGCCCGTGAGCTTGGCGAGTTCTTGGCCAGTCTCGGCGTCGGCCAAGGTCAGGGTTCCTGGCTTGCCCACGGTGTTCATGACGCCCACCGTCTTGGGAGTGACCGCCGTAGGCTGGGTGAGCGTGAGTTTGAGATGCCTCTTGCACCCGCGCGGGACGAGGCCCGTGGTCTCGCCCCCTTGAATCGTGGCGGTCCGGGGATTATCCGCTGCCAGGTAGCAGTTGGGGGGAGCCACCTGGTTTGGGGCATTTGAATTCTCGATCTCTATGTCCAAGATCGGGGCGTTGACGCAGTTTCCGCCGGTATCGACGGCGCAGTCGGGGGAGTTGGTG